>JAFVRI010000126.1 GCA_017504335.1 Clostridia bacterium | reverse complement strand
TTGACCTCGGTGCCCGAATACTTGGAGGTGATCACCTTGTCACCAACCTTTACGGTCATTACGACCTCCTTGCCGTCCACAAGACCTCCGGGACCTACGGCAACGACCTCAGCTACCTGGGGCTTTTCCTGTGCGGCAGCGGTCAGGATCAGGCCGCTCTTGGTCTTTTCCTCTGCCTCCAAAAGCTTGACAACCACTCTGTCTGCCAACGGTTTAATCGTCATGTTTGTTTCCTCCTTATAATATGATATTGTTAAACGTACGTTGTTTGGATTGGCACTCTAAAACTTTGAGTGCTAACCCATACACATATTTTACACGATTTTCCGAAAAAATCAAGTATTTTTCGGAGAGTTAACATTTAATTTACAATTCATGCTATGAGTGGAAACAAAGGGGGATTTTTGCATGCTGGAGACGGTGAATCGATACCTTTCGGGAATGGCGACGCCACTGCTTTTGATGGGGAGCGGACTCTTCCTTTTACTGTATTTGCGGGGTCGTCCGCTTCTGACACCGAGGCGGGCATTTGCCGCTTGGAGGGGGAACAGAGGAGAGGGAAGGCGAGAATCGGTTCGGGCGGTTTGCCTTGCCTTGGCGGGGACTCTCGGTGTGGGAAATTTGGCGGGAGTGGCGGGCGCCATTGCCATGGGAGGCGCCGGGGCGGTCTTTTGGATGTGGGTCAGCGCCCTTTTGGCGATGATCCTGAAATATGCCGAGATCGTGCTTGCCATGCGCCACCGACGATTGGATGCATCGGGGAAATGCCACGGCTCGGCCATGGATTACATTCGGGATTGCTTGAATGAACGGGGGCTTCGATTCCTCGGAAAAATTGTTTCATCCCTGTTTGCGCTTCTGTTTCTGGGAACGGCACTCAGCATGGGCAGCGGATTGCAAGCCAATGCGGTGGCGCATACGCTGTCGGGGGTATTTGGACTGTCTCCCCTGTGGGTGGGACTCTGTCTCGGCGGCGGACTCCTTTGGGTTCTCAGCCGAGGAAGAGAAGGGGTCCTTGGGGTGTGTGCCCGATTGGTTCCCTTTATGACGGTCCTTTACGTCATTCTGTCGGTGGCGGTGCTGGTGCTCCGAGCAGAGCGGATCCCGCAGGCGTTTGCGGATATTTTGGGGGATGCCTTTTCCTTGGAAGCGACAGCGGGCGGAGTGGGCGGTTTTTTTCTTTCTCGCAGGATTCGCTTCGGGGTGATGCGGGGGCTTATATCCAACGAGGCGGGATGCGGTACCGCGCCTACGGCACACACCGTAGCCGACGGCATTTCCCCCGCGGGGCAGGGGGTCATGGGGATGATCGAGGTCTTTGTGGACACCCTTCTGCTTTGTACGCTGACCGCCCTTGTGATTCTGATTGGAGATGGAGCAGCCGAATCGGGCTCTTACATGATGCTGACCCTCTCTGCCTTTACCTCGGTGCTCGGTGCGTATGCTACCTATCCGTTGGCGGCAGCGGTTGTCTGCTTCGGCTTTGCCACCTTGGTATGTTGGGCGCATTATGGCGCGGAAAGCGTTCGATTTCTGTCAAAGGCTCCCCGCTTCCGACGGCTTTTTTACATTGCGTTTGCGGGGGCGGTGGTCTTTGGTTCGGTGTCGGATTCCGAGATTTTGTGGCAATGGTCCGATCTTGCCATGGGGGCGATGACTCTGATCAATCTCCTTGCCTTGATCGCCATGCGTCGGGAGATCAGGGAGGAGACCGAGAAAATCGGGAAAGGATAATTTTTTGCCAAAAGAACATTTCTTTTGTCCGATGGGAGCCGTTGACTTTTTAAGGCTGTCATGCTATACTAAACCTATCGAAGAAGATTCTTTTGGGAGGTTGACCGATGAAGGATACGAATGGATGGTCTTCTGTTCTTGGCGGAGAAAGACAAGGATTTGCCACGCTTCGGGTAGAAAAGAGAGAGGATACGGTGGCGCTTTTTGCGAATGCGTTCTGTGAAGAGGGATTGGATCCCGACAGGGCGATCCTGACCCGACCTTGTGAGGATTTCCCGACGGGTGATTACGTAGCCATTCACAACCACTCCACATACTGGTGCCGTCCCTTTTTCGGCTCGGACTATTCCGCGCTGCCCGAACGGGTGCAGGGACTTCTTGTTCGCCGTGAGACGGGCTGGCTCTATTTGCTTCCTGTGTGCGGAGATACGTATAAGACGGTGATAAGCGGACGGTCGGGTGGATTTGAGCTTGTGACCTATTCGAATTGTTCGGAGCTTTTCTCGTGTGACGATCAACCGATCCTCGTCATGGGAGAGGGAAGAGACCCTTATGCGCTTGTGTATCAGGTTGCCCGCGAGGCTGCAACGCTTGCGGGAAGCGGACGGGGGATGCGGAAGGATCACGTCATGCCCGAAATGATGGACTATCTTGGTTGGTGCTCTTGGGATGCCTTTGCGATCCGTGTGAGCCACGAGGGGCTTTTGGAGAAGGCAAGGGAATTTCGGGAAAAGAAGGTTCCCGTCCATTTTGCCATTTTGGACGATATGTGGGGGGATGCCCCCGATCTGGAGAGGATCCCTTCCGATGCTGATTTTCGGACGATGGTGAAGGGGATGCACGCAAGCCGTCTGCGTACCTTCGAGGGTGCGCCCGATCGCTTTCCCCAAGGAGTAGCGGCGGCGATTGCCGATCTGAAGGCAGAGGGGATCCCCTCGGTGGGACTTTGGTTTCCCACCACGGGTTATTGGAAGGGCTGGGAGCCGGACGGGGAGGCTCGGGAGATGCCCGAGCTGTTGGCACTCACGGCAGAGGGAAGGCTGACGGTGATTCCGAAGGAAGAGCCCGCAAAAGCCTACTTTGACCGTCTTTGTAGGAAAGCCCGTGACTTTGGAGCCGACTTTGTAAAGATCGACAATCAGGGATTTCTTGCCGCAAATACCCGTGATATCGTGCCACTCGGTCAGGCGGCACGTGCCATTCAAGGGGCGATCGACAAAGCGGCAGAGCGGCATTTTGGCGGTGCGTTGATCAACTGCATGGGGATGCCGTCGGAATGTATGTTCCATCGACCCCGAAGTGCTGTGAGCCGTTGCTCCGACGATTTTATGCCCGAAAGCCCCGCATGGTTCTCCAAGAATATTTTGCAATGCTCCTACAATGGGCTTCTGCAGGGACAGTATTACATCAACGATTGGGATATGTGGTGGACCGATGACGAGCAGGCATTGAAAAACAGCGTGTGCCGTGCCATCAGCGGAGGTCCGATCTACGTCAGCGACAAGCTGGGGCGGACAAGAGCCGAGGTGCTTTTGCCCCTTTGCTTCTCGGACGGCAGGCTGCTGCGGTGCGAGGACAGTGCCGTACCCACAGAGGATTGTCTGGTGGGAGATCCCACCGCTTCCGGGAAGATCTTCAAGATCTTTAACCGTGTAGGAAAAACCCGCATTCTGGCGGCATTTGACATTGATGCGGAAGGTCGCTCCGTTTCGGGTTCGATCTCCCCCTCGGACGTGGGCTTGAACCGTGATTGCGTGGTTTATGAGTATTTCAGCGGTGCGGCTTTTGTCTTAGGCGCTGACGAATCCTTGAGCGTGACCCTCAGGGACGTTCACGATCTTCGCCTTTATATCTTTATTCCCAAGGAAGCATCGGTAACTCCCATCGGCAGAACCGACAAGTTCATCAGCCCCGCCGCCATTGTCGCCAAAGAGGTTGACCGCATTACGCTCTACGAGGGCGGCGAATTTGCCTTCTTCTGCGAAGCTCCCATCCGCGTCTTCGCAGGCTCCCGTGAGCTTTCCGTGGAACGCGTCGGCTCCCTCTGCAAGGTTCACTCGGAGCCTTCGGAGGTGGAGTTGAGGTTTGTGGGGGAATAGGAAGTTAGTTACGAATCGTATTTTACGCTTTTTGAAAAAAGCTTGGCAAAAACTTTATTACAAAATTATGGTTTGACCCTTGTGCATTGTTCTCGTCATGATTTTTGTATAACGATATTGTTTTTTCTCTGAGGTTGAAAACCGTCGGACGGCTGCTGCGCCACCGACGGTTTTCTTCTTTTTTATTATTTTATTACGGGACGTCGAGGACGTCGTCCCCTACGAGATAGGTATAAACGGATACAGTGTCTCCTATTCAAACAAAGGGCATATTCGATTGTTTATTTAGAAAAGTTGCAATGGCTTTCCTCTATCATTTGTAGGGGGCGACGTCCTCGACGCCCCGTTACAAATAGAAAAGAAATCCGTCGGGACGC
>JAFVRI010000125.1 GCA_017504335.1 Clostridia bacterium | reverse complement strand
GGAGGTTGTTCTTCGCTACGGCGAGCTTTTGAGAGACGGAGAATTGGATCAAACGAATATTGCCTACAACGAGTTATCGCATATCGATCGGTATACCTTAAAGGGCGGTGAAAAGGAACACTTTATGCCGCACTTTATCTACCACGGCTTCCGCTTTGTGGAGGTCATGGGAATCACAGAGGAGCAAGCCACTCTTGATCTGCTTACCTTTTATGAAATGAGCAGCTCCTTAAAACGAATCGGAGATTTCCGTTGCGACAACAAGGAAATAAACGCGCTGTTCGATGCAGCCATTCAAAGCGATCGCGCGAATTTTATATACTTCCCTACCGATTGTCCTCAAAGAGAGAAAAACGGTTGGACGGGAGATGCGGCGCTGAGTGCCGATCAGTTTTTAACCTACTTTGATTGTTCAGCCTCTCTCAAGGAGTGGTTACGCAATATTTTCAAGGCGCAAAATGAGGAAGGCGCCATTCCGGGAATCGTTCCCACCAACGATTGGGGATTTGCTTGGGGCAACGGTCCCGCTTGGGATAATGTCATGTTTGAACTTCCCTATCGCATCTACCAGCATGCGGGAGAAACCGATATTTTGGTTGAGGCAGCTCCGTATCTCTTAAAATACCTTCGCTATATGGAAACCAAAGCCGACGAAAATGGATTGTTCCATTACGGCTTGGGAGATTGGCTGCACGTACAGGATCTGAAGGATTCCGCTTATTTGGTTTATACAGATACCATAACCTGTAAGAATATTTGTGATAAAGCAGCGCTCATTTTTGAAGTGATCGGAGATTCCGACTCCGCAGAATATGCACGCACTCGCTCGCAAACCATCAAAGAAGCCTTTCGTTCCGCTTGCATGCGCACCTCCAAGAGAACAGGACACCCGACTCTGAGAATCAAAAATCAAGCCACACAAGCCATGGCAATCTATTACGGTCTTTTCTCCGAGGAAGAGATTCCCTTTGCCGTCAAGGAGCTGGAGCAGATGGTCAAAATGCATGACTATCACATGGACGTTGGTTGTCTCGGTGGCAGAGTGCTTTGGCATGTTCTGGCAGACCATGGCATGATCGAAACCGCCATGAAGACCATGCTGAACCCCACCTTCCCCAGCTATTTCTACTGGCTGAAGCAGGGTGCCACTGCCCTGTTTGAGGCATTTGTGTGCACAGATCACGCGATAGACGAAATGACGTCGTCCGATCCTTGGATGGATTCCCTCAATCACCATTTTTGGGGAGACATTATCGCTGTCTTTATGCGTTATTTGGCGGGAATTCAGGTGAATCATTACGATCAAATCACGATTGCGCCCTCCTTTACGGAGCTACTCAATAACGTATCAGCCTATACCGATGTCCCCGGGGGACGAATTGCGGTGGAATACAAAAAAATCAACATCATGGTGGAAATGACGGTGACGATTCCGAAAAACACCGCTGCTACCTTAAAAGTTCCCTTCGGATATCGACTGAGTTACGGAAAAATCAATCTTAAGCCCGGAGAAAACCGTTTGTTGTTCTGCAAAATCTAAAAAGAAAAGAGCCTGATTTCAGGCTCTTTTTGTTATTTGGAGGTCATCTTTTCCTGCTTTACTTTGTGGTCGATCACGTGTCTGGAAGCCAATTCCTTCTTAATGTCCTCCAAAGAAATTCCCATTTCGATCATTAAAACCATAACATGGTAAACCAGATCGGCAATCTCATAGATGGTTTCTGCCTTATCGTTTGCCTTACCGGCTATGATCACCTCAGTAGACTCTTCACCAACCTTTTTCAGAATCTTATCGATTCCCTTTTCAAACAGATAGGTAGTATAAGATCCCTCTTTCTTTTCGATCTTTCGTCCCTCAATGACCTTCATCAAAGCATCCAGAGAAAATTCTTCATAGAGATCACTCTCATACACCGTTTCGTTAAAGCAAGAATCGGTTCCCAAATGACAAGCGGGGCCATCCTTATAAACGGTTACTGTCAGGGCATCTCTGTCACAGTCGGTTATGATATTCACGATATGCTGGCGGTTTCCCGAGGTCTCTCCCTTTCTCCAAAGGCATTTACGGGAGCGAGACCAAAAGCAGGTGGTTCCCTCCTTTATACTGATTTCAAGGCTTTCCCGATTCATATACGCAACGGTCAGAACCTTCTTGGAAAGTGCGTCTACCACAACTGCGGGAATCAATCCCTTTTCATCAAATTTCAATTCATCAAAGTTCAACATAACAAGCTCCTATTACAATCTAACATGAATATTCTCTTTAGCAAGTGTTTCCTTAAGATCTTTAATATCGACCTCACCAAAATGGAAGATCGATGCGGCAAGTCCCGCATCCACATCGGGCAACTTATGGAACAAGGTAACAAAATCCTTGATCGAGCCCGCGCCGCCCGAGGCTATTACGGGAACGCGAACAGCCTGACAAACCGCATCCAGCATTTCGAGGTCAAATCCTTTCTTGACACCGTCTGTATCGATACTATTGACCACGATCTCACCTGCGCCGTTTTCTACGCCGCGTTTGATCCATTCAATAGCTTCGATTCCCGTATCCTCTCTGCCGCCCTTTCTAAAAACATGAAACACTCCATCAACACGCTTAACATCGACTGAAAGTACCACGCATTGATCTCCGTATTTTTTTGCGGCCTGATAGATCAGATCGGGATTGGAAATGGCTCCCGAATTGACGCTAACCTTATCTGCGCCGCATTTTAATACGCGGTCAAAATCCTCTAAAGACCGAATGCCTCCGCCAACCGTCAGCGGAATAAATACTCTCTCTGCCGTCTGACGAAGAATATCGGTAAACAAGGATCGCTCCTCATAGGAGGCGGTAATATCATAGAATACCAGCTCGTCCGCACCGCAATTGCTATAATATTCAGCCAACTGGATGGGAGAGGAAACATCTTTTACATCCAAAAAATTTACGCCCTTAACTACCCGTCCGTTCTTCACATCCAAACATGGAATAATTCGTTTGGTTATCATATGCTCTCCTTTGCCAACGCAATGGCTTCACTCAACTGAACAACTCCCGTATAAATTGCTTTTCCGACAATGGCACCAAATAAATTCATTTGTGCCAGCGCACGGATGTCCTCCATGGAGGACACCCCTCCCGAGGCAACAACCTTCATAGAAAATCTCTTGCTGAACTCTAAATAAAGCTCTCGGTTGGTTCCCGCCATCATACCGTCCTTTGAAATATCGGTACAGATAATGGTTTCCACGCCAAGATCCTGAATGGTTTGGCAGAAATCAAAGCAGGAAAGTTCGGAAAGCTCGGTCCATCCCTTGATGGCAACATAGCCATCTTTTATGTCGATACCAACCACAATATGCTTCCGGTAAAGCTTAACCGCTTCCTTC
>JAFVRI010000124.1 GCA_017504335.1 Clostridia bacterium | reverse complement strand
GTCCGATCAATTTCTACCTTAGAGAGAAAACAATCGATCACATCCTACACAAGGACGAGGAGTCTGTGTTTCCCCAAGCCATATTTTGTATGAAAGTTTTGCGGAGCTTTTTCAAAAGCGACCGCGTCCCTCGCGTCCCTCGCGTCCCCCGCGTCCCCCGCGTCCTACTCCCCCAAATCGAAGATCTTGATGGATTTGATGGCAGAGCCTTGGGGGTAATCCCGAACCTCACCGAGGGCGAAGAAGGAGCCGTCAGCGGAGCAGAGGCGAACACGTGCGCCCTGCGGGAGATCGGTACGGATCTTTTTCTGATAGATCTCGCAACCGCTGCGGCAGAGCTTCTCGAAAAACTCGGGGAGAGAAACCGCGGGCAGGGAATCGAAGAGGCGCTCGGTAGGGATCAGACAGGAGAGGCGTTCATCTTCGGTCATTGCCTCCAGCTCTGCCACGGTGTGGGCATCACAGAGAGAAAAGCCGCCTGTTTCGGTACGGCAGAGATCGCCCATGGCACCGCCGCATCCGAGGGATGCACCAATGTCGGCGCAAAGGGTTCGGATGTAGGTACCTGAGGAACAATGCACGTCCAAAATATATTGATCTTGCTGTTCGGTGGAGGAGCAGCTCAGCTCGTAAACCGTCACAGGACGGGGCTTTCGCTCCACGGTCACACCCTTTCGTGCCAGATCGCAGAGCTTTTGACCGTCCACCTTCAAGGCGCTGTACATGGGGGGGATCTGTTCAATCTCACCCATAAATTTGTCACACACGGAAAGAATCTCTTCCTTGGTCGGGATTTGATCGGTGTGAGACAGTACGGTGCCCGTGGTGTCCTCGGTATCGGTGGTCAATCCGAGACAGAGCAGGGCGCGGTATTTTTTCTCATCCGCTACCAGATACTCCGCCGCTTTCGCCGCACGACCGATCAACACCACCAAAACACCCGATGCCATGGGGTCGAGGGTTCCCGTGTGTCCCACGCGGCGGGTGCCGAAAAGGCGGCGAACCTTTCCCACGATGTCGTGGGAGGTCACGCCGCTGTGCTTATTTACAATGAGAAGTCCCGATGGCTCGGTCATGGCTCATTTACCTCGTATCAGAGAAGAATTTCGTTAAGAGGACGCTTGGGAACATAGTGGGTGCCTTCTTCGTCCCGATAATAGATCACCTTGCCGTCCTCTGCCTCGGTGAGGATCACGGTCTCATCGGGGACACCCAATCCAAGGATCAGCTTGGGAATGATATTCGCGGGCAGGGCAAGAGCCTCGGCAACCGCCTGCGGGTTTGCCGAACCGATGATGCAGCCACCAAAGCCACGCTCGGAAGCACCAAGCATGATGGTCTGAGTGACGATGCCCACGTCGTAGAGAAAGATCGGCTTTTCTTCGGCGATATCGGTATCGTGGCAGATCACGATAAATGCCGTGGGCTCCCGACCTTCGGGGGGAAGCTTGACTGACAGGGAGCCTGCCCAACGGGTCAGGGGTTGCAAAATGGCGCACTCCTCGGGGGTATCCACCAAACGGTATTTGAGGGGCTGACGGTTCATGGCGGCAGGGCAGCTCCGTGCCAGCTCGCAAAGGGCGAGCAGCGTTTCGCGGGGAACGGGTTCTCCTGCCTTGAAGCTGCGAATGCTTCGACTTTGTCTTACAAGCGCATTAAGCATGGTGCGACCTCCTTTTTACTGTTTGAAACGGATCCAAGCGGAGCAGATGGGCGTGCCCTTGTCCGAAAAATTCTTCTCGTACTCGGTCATCACGTTGTCCGCGTTCTTTTCGGTGCTGTGCAGATCACGGGTCAGGAAGAGAAGCTCGGTGCCGAATTCCTCGAATTCCTCTAAGGAGAAGTCGAAGAGTCCTACGTTGTCGGTCTTAAAGCGGAGAATGCCGTCCTCCTTGAGAAGTCCCTTGTAGATCTCCAAGAAGCCCCGATGGGTCAAGCGGCGCTTGGCATGTCCTGCCTTGGGCCAGGGATCGCTGAAATTCAAGTAGATACAATCCAAGGAATGGGGGAGTACGTTCTCCCGGAGCAGCTTGGCATCTCCGATGAGGAATCGCAGATTGTCCGTAGGACGCTCCTCCTTGTCTGCCATGGCTTTTTCCAGAGCGATGCAGCACACGTCTGCCACTCGCTCCATGGCGATGAAGTTTACGTCGGGGTATTTTTTTGCCATGCCCACGGCAAAGTTGCCCTTTCCGCAGCCAATCTCCAAATGAAGCGGCTTTTCGTCGGGAAAGACCGAAGCATATCCGCCTTTCAGGGTGGAAATATCACGAATCAGAAGCTCGGCGCAGGCTTCAATACGCTCGGCACCGTGCTTTTTCTTTCTCATTCTCATGGGAGACCTGCCTTATACGTTGAAGCGGAAGAGCACGATGTCTCCGTCCTTCATGACGTAGTCCTTGCCCTCGGAGCGGTAAAGACCCGCCTCGCGGACGGCGTTCATGGTGCCCAGACGCTCCAGATCCTCAAAGGAAACGATCTCCGCACGGATGAATCCGCGCTCAAAATCGCTGTGGATCTTTCCTGCGGCACCGGGTGCCTTGGTTCCTTTGACGATGGTCCACGCACGAACCTCGGAAGGTCCGCCCGTCAGGTAGGAAATGAGACCGAGCAGGGAATAGCTTGCCTTGATGAGACGGTCAAGACCGCTCTCCGCAATACCGAGATCCTCAAGAAACATCTGCTTTTCTTCACCCTCCAGCTCGGCAATCTCCGCCTCCAGCTGAGCGCATACCGCAATGATCTGCGCATGCTCACGGGTAGCCTGCTCCTTCAGTGCCGCATAGTTGCGGTTGTTTACGGGCTCCTCGGATACCTCATCCTCGCTGACGTTTGCCACGTAGATGACGGGCTTCATGGTCAGCAGAGGGGTGTCGGAGAGACACTCCAGCTCGCTCTCATCCAGCTCGACCTCGCGTGCGCATCTTCCGTCGCTGAGGGCGGCATGAAGCTTTTCAAAGACAGCCAGCTCGCCTGCCAGCGTCTTGTCGCCCTTCATTGCCTTTTTGGTTCGGTCAATGCGTCGCTCGACCATCTCGATGTCCGAGAAGATCAGCTCCAGATTGATGGTCTCCAAGTCGCGCAGAGAGTTGATGTTGCCGTCCACGTGGATGATGTTGTCGTCCTCGAAGCAACGGATCACGTGAACGATAGCGTCTACCTCACGGATGTGAGAAAGGAATTTGTTGCCAAGACCCTCTCCCTTGGAGGCACCCTTTACAAGCCCCGCGATGTCCACAAATTCGATGACGGCGGGGGTGTATTTTTCGGGGTTGTACATCTTTGCCAGAAAGTCCAGACGGCTGTCGGGAACGGCGACCACGCCCACATTGGGCTCGATGGTGCAGAAGGGATAGTTTGCCGACTCCGCACCTGCGTTGGTCAGTGCGTTAAAGAGAGTACTTTTTCCTACGTTGGGAAGTCCTACGATACCAAGTTTCATTTTATTTAATTCTCCTTTAATTTTTCCTTATTTTACAAGGGGTTTCGTGCATTGGCGTTTTGGCTCTACTCCATTTTTACGCCATTTTCGCGTTGATTTACATAGAATTTTATGCGTAAACCCCGTTTTGCTGAAATTGTCTTACAGCTTGATCTAAAGAATCGGTCGTTACGTGAACGTACCTATCCATAGTTGTTTTGATACTGGCGTGTCCCAGTAGTTTTTGCAGCACCTTTGGCTGCATTCCGCTTTCGATTGCCCGCGTGGCGTATGTATGGCGTAAAGCGTGCATACAAAAGCGTTCGATCCCTGCTTCGTCGCAGAGCTTGTAGAGGTGGGTATCATAAGAACTGTTTTTGGCGGGTGCGCCGGTACGATAGTTGATGAACACAAGATCTCGCATCACAAGCTTGGATGTTACTCCCGTTCGCCTGTCCATATATTCCAGAGTTTCAGACAGTATAGGAGCTTCTTTTCTGCCTTCACGATTATCCCATATTCCTTTTAGGATTTCGTATGCCCGATCCGTCAGAGGAATAGTGCGATAACTTTGTGGTGTCTTGGGCGGTCCTGCTCTCCAGAACTGTTGAGCGTGACGAAATTCCAACGTCTTGTTTACCGTAAGCCTGCGATTCTCAAAATCTATCGCATCCCACGTAAGCCCAATCATTTCACCTGTACGCAATCCGGTTTCAAGGATAAGTGCATACTGATTATAATTGTGTGAGCGACGAGCAATTTCAAGAAATTTGCGCTGATCTTCACGGGTAAGAAACTTAATATCGTCCGTTGCACGAACTGGTTTTGTGAACTGAACGCCATCCATCGGATGCTTTGAGATAATGTCGTTCATCTTTGCTGCCTTAAACATCGTACCCATTGTGATAAATGCTTGGCGTATCGTAGAACCGGCATAGTGGGCATCCATCTGCATGAACACCTTTTTACAATGCATCGGCTTTACGTTCGCAATGAGCATTTTACCCATAACGGGTTGAATGTTATGAAAATATCTCTCACGATAATTTCGGAGAGTGTTGGGAGCTAAATCGCCAACAATATTTTCAATCCAAAAGTTGAACCACTCATCTACAGTTGTGTCGGTTGCAACAAAAACATCATCGTGCTTATCCGCATATTTTGCTTCTTCTATCCAGTTCTTTGCTTCGGGAATCGTCTGAAAATACTTTTCGTGCCGTTTGCCTGTCTTATCAACAAAACGCGCACTGTATAAACCATCCTTTCTTTGATAGATACCCTTACCGCAGTCTTTGCCTTTGAGATTTTTTCCCAATATTGAACTCCTTTCTCGCAGAGAGAAAAAGAGTACACTGCTACATATTAAATTATAGCACATAATACTCTTTTTCTCAAGCGGTTGTGTAAAAATTCTCACGAAAAATTTGTAAATTTTTGCTACAAAGCTTAGATTATAAGCTGTTCGCTGATGTATTGTTCAAACTCTTTGCGCTTTACAAGCTTCTTTGTTCCAACGAATAGAACGAATGGACAATTTGGCTTGCGCAACAAACTGTCAATTTTATTGATTCCAATATTGCTGTACTCTGCCGCTTCTTTAATCGTGAGTGCAACCTTGAGATGAATTGGTACATTGTCCATTACTCGCTCCACTTGTTATCCTCCGTATTGGTGTCGTTTATTATATCAGCCGCCCTTTTTTGTTTTTCAGCCGCAATATCTTTCCGAAAATCGTTCTCTACGAATATAATAGG
>JAFVRI010000123.1 GCA_017504335.1 Clostridia bacterium | reverse complement strand
TAGGGGCGCTCGGAAGCATTGATCAACTCAATCGCCTCATCAATCTTATTCTGAGAGGCAACGGGAAGCGGGAATTTCTCGGCAATCGGTTTGGGTTCAAACTCACAGCCAGCCACCTGCACATCCTTGGGAATATCGATCAGAACCGGTCCCGGTCGGCCCGATTTCGCAATCCGAAAGGCCTCGCGGATGCTATCGGCCAGATCCTCCACACGGTGCACGAAATAATTGTGCTTTGTGATCGGAAGCGTAATACCCGTGATGTCGATCTCCTGGAAGCTATCCTTACCGATCAGCGAGGACGGCACGTTGCCTGTAATGGCAACCATTGGAATCGAGTCGAGCATGGCGGTGGCGATTCCCGTAACCAGATTGGTAGCGCCGGGGCCCGAGGTGGCGATGCAAACGCCCACCTTGCCCGTAACGCGGGAATATCCGTCGGCGGCGTGGGAAGCTCCCTGCTCGTGCGCCGTCAGAATATGATTGATCTTGTCGCTTTCTTTATAAAGCGCGTCATAGATGTTCAACACCTGACCGCCGGGGTACCCGAACACATCGGTCACGCCCTGCTCGATCAGCGTTTGAATGACAATTTCTGCTCCGGTTAATTTCATAAGTTCTGTATCCTTTTTGCTTGTTCAGGGTTTGTTTATTCTTCCGCCAGCATTTCGTTGACCGCGCTGACCAAGGCTCTTACCGACGCCATCACGATGTCGCTGTCAATTCCCACGCCCCAATAGGTGCGCGCTCCCATCTCAATGCTGACGTAGGAGGCCGCCTTTGAGCTGGATTTGCCCTCAAGCGCGTGCTGGGTGTAGCTTTGAAGGGTGTAATCCTTTCCCGTTACCTCTTTGAGCGCATTGCTCACGGCGTCCAGACTTCCGTTTCCGATGGCCGACAGCGTCTGCTCACCGTTGCCAAAGCGAATGGTCACCTTTGCCTTGACATTCTCGTTCTCTTCGGTATAGGAGACCTTTCCCACCTCGATTCGATCCGTCAGGTTGACGAAATCACGCGTAAAGATCTCGTAGACCTCCTGCGGCTTGAGCTCGCGATGCTCATGGTCGGAAATGCTTTTGACGTGGTAGCCAAACATCTCGCGCATTTTGGGAGGCAGAACGTGGTTGTACTGTGTTTCCAGGATGTACCCGATTCCGCCCTTGCCCGACTGCGAGTTGATGCGGATGACATCGGCCTCGTACACCCGCCCCACGTCGGAAGGGTCGATGGGAAGATACGGCACGTTCCACACGCCGCCCTTTTCCTCTCTCCATTTCATGCCCTTGGCGATCGCATCCTGGTGAGAGCCGCTGAACGCCGCGAAAACAAGCTTGCCACTGTATGGCTGACGTTCGTAGACGTGCATACCCGTCACGCGCTCATACACCTCGGTAATGGCCGGCAGATCGGAAAAGTCCAGTCCGGGATCCACCCCCTGCGAATACATGTTGAGCGCCAAGGTAATAATATCCACGTTACCCGTACGTTCCCCGTTGCCAAAGAGCGTGCCCTCAATGCGGTCTCCGCCTGCTAGAAGACCCATTTCACTGTCGGCCACGGCGCAGCCTCTGTCGTTGTGCGGATGTAGCGAGATAATGAGATTCTCCCGGTTTTTCAGATTCTTGCACATATACTCGACCTGTGACGCGTACACGTGCGGCATGGAATGGGAGACCGTAACGGGCAGGTTGATGATCACCTTGTCCTCGGGCGTAGGATTCCAGATCGAGATCACCTCGTTGCAGATCTCGGCGGCGAACTCGGGCTCGGTTCCCGTAAAGCTTTCGGGGGAATACTCAAAGCGGATGTCGCCCTCCTCCTTTTCGCGGTAGGCCTTGCAAAGCTCGGCTCCAAAGGTTGCGATCTTTACGATCTCTTCCTTATTCTTTTTGAAGACCTGCTCTCTCTGCGCCACCGAGGTGGAATTATACAGATGCACGATCGCGTGCTTGGCACCGCGGATCGCTTCAAAGGTTTTTTGAATAATATGCTCACGCGATTGGGTGAGAACCTGGATCGTAACGTCATCGGGGATCAGATCCCGCTCGATGATCTCCCGACAAAACCGATATTCGGTCTCGGACGCGGCGGGAAAGCCCACCTCAATCTCCTTAAAGCCCAGCTTGCACAGGTGCACAAAGAAATCCAGCTTTTCCTCCAGGCTCATAGGGATCACCAGCGCCTGGTTGCCGTCGCGCAGATCCACGCTACACCAGATCGGGGCTTGTTCGATGCGATCCTTGGCAATCCAATCGGTGTAATTTCCTTGCGGCAAAAAATACTGCCTTGCATACTTGTTACAGTTGTTCATGTAGCATCTTTCCTTTCGGGTTACGTAAAAAAACAAAAAGCCTCTTTTACGCAACAGTATCATACTTTGCATAAAAGAGACGAAGACTTCATTCTCCGCGGTACCACTCTGCTTGGTGTTTCCACCCACTTACCGTTGCATCCATCAATGCAACCTCTCGATAACGGGAGTTCCGTCCAATTCTACTCAAAGGATCCCTCCCTTTTTGGATTGGAAGCTCAAGGATGAGTTATATTCCGTCACGCAAATTGTCTCACACCAACCGACAACTCTCTGAAATGCAGAGCAGAACTTGTTTCCTGTCACAGCTTTTCAATAAATTATAATACAGATATTATAATACAAAACTTCCGTTTCGTCAAGAACTTTTTTTGAAAAAAACAATTTTTATAAAAAACACAAAATATCACATCAAAACGGCATCT
>JAFVRI010000122.1 GCA_017504335.1 Clostridia bacterium | reverse complement strand
ATTCTCACACCACCACGTATATCCAATTGGTGAACGACGACGTCTGCGCTATGCCCGAGATCGCGGGAGTCTATGAGCGATTGGGCAAGGAGATCCCCGCCTGCATCGTTGCGTCGGCGGATCAGGAGGAATATATTCGCCGAGAGACAAGAGAATGGATCGAAGCGGCAAGCGCCATGGCGGCATTCAAGTACGAGACCTTCGGATATCTTGGGCATACCTATGAGGGAATGTACGACATGCATACCGACCCCACCGCCTTTTTCGCCACCTTCGGCGCTCATGTTAAAATGCTGGAAATGTGCGAGCTGGTTGCACGTACGGACGCGGTGAAAGAGGACGAGATTGAGGCAAAAAAGGAAGAGATCCGTTCGGTCTTTCAAATTTGCGATCCCTCGGTAGATCCCTTGACCGACTACGTAAAGGAAGAGGATCTGGATCTGTCCGCAAGGATCGCCTGCGCGCTGGATTCCTTGGTGGCGGATCACAAATTGACCTCTCTGGCGTATTATTACAAGAGCGAGCCGAACAACCCATACGAGCAGATCGCCGCCAATCTGATCATCGGCAACACCCTGCTGACCTCGTCAGGCATTCCTTTGGCGGGAGAAGCGGATCTGAAAACAGCGGCGGCCATGCTGATCATGAAGCAGCTGGGCGGAGGCGGCTCCTTTGCGGAGATCCATCCCTTCGATACCAAAAGCGACGTGGTACTGATCGGTCACGACGGTCCGCACAACATTGCCATTTCCGAGGGCAAGCCGAGATTGAGAAAGCTGAAAAAATATCACGGTAAATCGGGGACGGGCCTCGGCGTGGAGTTTTCTTTGAAATCCGGTCCCATCACGCTGCTCAGCATCAACGTGGACCGCACGGGCGCGCTCCACATGATCGCCGCGGAGGGAACCTCCCTTGCAGGGGAAATTCCTCAAACGGGCAATACCAATACAAGAGTGACCTTCCACTGTCCCGTCCATGAATTTCTGGCTCGCTGGTGTGAGGCAGGTCCCACCCATCACTTAGCACTTGGCACGGGATACCACATTTCCAGCCTCAAAAAATTTGCACGGATCAGCGGAATCCGCTTGACTGTGATCAAGTAAATACGAATACCGATGAACACACTTTATTATTCGGTGAGCGAACAATGGCATTATTCGCTCACCGAATAATATTTTTACAAAAAAGTCCTTGAAAGAGAACAAAACGAGCAAAAAGCATAGCCGTTAACCTGCAAAAAGGTTAGGTCATTCCTCCGTTCGTCCTCCAAAATATGGTCAAAATATTTTTTTGGGGGTAGTGCCGAATCACGAAGAATTCTGCTATACTGATACCGTTGAAGTATAGCATTTTTTCATGCAAAGCAGAAATCAATCGATCAGCCAAAGGAGGCAACCGATATGACGAAAAAAAGAACGATGAAATCGATCCTTGTATCCCTGCTTACGCTCGCACTTCTTTTGAGCGTGTTTGCGGGATTTGGCGCGCTCGAGATCCATGCGTCAAACGAGATCCACTATGTAGCGCATAGCTGGAACGGTAACACAAGCACGCTGTCAAGCGAGACGCGGACGGTGACCGAGTACACCGCGCTCACCTCGGACATGACCACGCTGTCAAGCGGCACCTACGTGGTCTCGGAGAACGTGACGATGGAAGGCTCTCTTGCCGTCTCGGGAACCGTGACGGCAGAAGGTGCTCTCGCCGTTTCGGGTGACGTACACCTGATCCTTTGCGACGGAGCCACGCTCACCGTCTCGGGTATTCGGCTGGATAGCGGAAACAGCCTGACGGTTTACGGTCAATCCAATGACCCCGATCAAATGGGGCGTCTGGTCAGTATTTCTCAAACCAGCGGATTGCCCGGCATTGGCGGCTTTAAAGGCGATAGCGGCACGTTGACCGTTCACGGCGGCTACATTACCGCCGAAAGCGGAAAATCCTTTAGCCCCGGCATCGGAAGCGGAGCGGGGAGTGCTTACGGCTCGACTTGTGTCTGCGGGCCCGTCACCGTCTTTGGCGGTTTGGTTTATGCCACCGCAGGAGATAACAGCGCCGGCATCGGAGGTGGCTTCAACGGAAACGGCGGAACCGTTACGGTCTCTGGCGGAACGGTGATCGCTCCGGGTGAAGATAACGGCGCGGGCATTGGCGGCGGACGCGATGGAGACGGCGGAAGCTTCACACAATACGGTGGAATCGTAGCTGCCATTACGGGACACACCTTCGTTTCATACGATGCGCTTCCCATCGGAAACGGAGCCAGCAACCAGGTTCCCGGCACGATCACGCTCCACGACGGGATTCTTTATCGGTATTCCGAGGATTTCGCCAACCCCGGGGGCGGTCTGATCGGCACGAATTATACCATCGATCACACCGTTCGTCTTCCCGAGAGCGTCTCGATTACCGTTGATCCCGGCAAAACGCTGACCGTAGCGGAGACGGGAGACCTGACGGTCATGGGCGCACTCGTCAATAACGGAACCATCGTCGCAAACGGCAACATCCTCATCGAGGGAGACATGACGAACAACGGTACCGTTCAATGCGATCCCGCAAACGATATCCACGTGATGGACGTGGACGGTCTGGTATATTGCTGTGATTACGAGCCGACTCTGACCCCCAATGCGGACGGCTACTATGAGATCACCAATGCCGCGGAGCTTTTCCTGTTTGCGAGCAAGGTCAATGAGGACATTCAGGACACGGAAAATGATCTTGGCTTCGTGGATGCCAAGGCGATCCTCATGAAGGATATCAACCTGAGAAGCCGCCCATGGACGCCCATCGGCGCGTACTTTACGGGAGCATCAAACAACGACAATGCCTTTAAGGGGATTTTTGACGGAAATCATAAAACGATCAGGGGGCTCCTGGTCAACGCGACCACCGACGACTCGGGCCTCTTTGGAGAGATCCGAGGAGCTACCGTCAAGGATCTGACCGTGGAGGGTGAGATCGTCATCCAGGCAAACGACGTGGATTACGTGGGAACCATCGGCGCGGTTTGCGGAGAGAAGGACGGAAGCGGAAATCCCACCGCAAAGGGGCAATCCCTCGTGTCGAACCTTCACAGCTCGGTGAACATCCGTATCGACAGCGACGTTACCGTGAGCTCCGCCAGGTATTGGGGCGGTATCACGGGATATACCAATCAGAACCCTACCATTGAAACCTGTATTTGGGACGGCAAGATCACCCTTGCCAAGGTTGCTGTCAGCGGCGTTGGCGGCTTGATCGGTCATATTCAGGGCAATGCGGCGACCGTCAAGAATTGCGCATCCTACGGAACGGTTTCTTATACGGGAACCGCCTCCCCCGCCATCGGCGGTCTGATCGGCAACGTAGGGGTGGGAAGCAGTACCGTAGAGAATTGCGCCACCACCGCATCCGCGGCAATCGGCTCCCTGGGCGGAGAGACAACGGTTACGAACTGTTATTATCTTGCCGAGCGTGAGACCGACAGCTTGAGCGGAACCACCGCCAAGCCCGCATCTGCCTTTGCCGGCGGTGAGGTGGCATATCGCTTGGGAGATGCGTTCGGTCAGCTGGAGGGAAAGGATCCTCTTCCCGCATTTGCAACCAACGCAAACCGTCTGTACCCCTGCACCAAATGCGACGGGGTAACCACACTTTACAAAAACGATCCCGCGCTTCACAATCAGCTTCTGGATCACGAATTTCAAGACGGGACCTGCATCCATTGTGAGCTGATCTGCTCGCATTTGACCTTCCGTGACGACGGCATGTGCCCCATCTGCGACATAGGACGCCAGCCCGCGATAAAGAGGGAGGACGGCACGTATGAGATCACTAACAGAGGACAGCTCCTTTGGTTTGCGGCATACGCCAATGCCCAGCACACGATCTCGGACAACGGTACCCCTGAGTATACTTTGGACGACGTGTATTCCGATTCCGCTCATGCCATACTGACTGCCGACATTGACCTGAACCCGGGCTATACCTTCCTTGCGGACGGCACGGTCAAAAAAGACGGCGAGCCCGTGACCGAGGGATGGTTGGAATGGACTCCCATCAAATTCTATTATGGAACCTTCGACGGAAACGGAAAAACCGTAAGAGGCTTGTATATCAACAGTTCAGATTCGAATATAGGCTTTTTTCCCAGCTTAAAATCCCCGGCGATCCTTCGAAACCTGGGAATCCAAAACGCATACGTCGAGGGAGGTGTCAAGACCGGTGGCATCGTCAGCGAACTTATCGGTGGAACCGTAACGGGATGCTATTACCATGGAACCGTTAAGGGCGATAAAGATGTGGGCGGCGTGATCGGGTATTCCTCACGAGGAACCGTGACGAATTGCCATTTTGAAGGAAGCGTCAGCGGTACGGAATACGTGGGTGGTGTGATCGGGTTTTCCTCACAAGGAACCGTGACGAATTGCCATTCTGAAGGAAGCGTCAGCGGTACGGAAGACGTGGGCGGTGTGATCGGGTATTCCTCATATGAAACCGTGACGAATTGCCATTCTGAAGGAAGCGTCAGCGGTACGGAAGACGTGGGTGGCGTGATTGGGTATGCCTTGATGGGATCCGTAATCGACTGCTCCAACACGGGAGAGGTTCGCGGCGTTGACAATGTAGGTGGAGTGAGCGGGTACAACAGCTCCGGTTTCACTTCGGGTTGCTCCAACAAGGGAACGGTCTACGGCGAAAATAGCGATATCGGCGGAGTGATCGGAGAGTGCAGTTCTTCTTCCGTATTGGATTGCTACAACGAGGGCACTGTCATCGGCGCCGATTCCGTAGGCGGTATCATCGGACATAGTCTTTTGGAAAGTACCGTAACGGCATGCTACAACAAAGGAAGCATCGAAGGTACGCAATGGAGCGGCGGTATTGTCGGGTTAATGTCTGACACCGAGATCGTGAGCTGCCTCAACGTTGGAAACGTCAGCGCATCCACGTCTCCCGGCGGAGTGGTCGGCAATCTCTTCGGTGGATCGGTTTCGAGCAGTTACTTCTTAATGACCGATTCGATCAACAAAGACCTCGTTGCGATCGGAAGCGACGAAAGCAATGAGGGAGCTGCCCCGAAGGGACTTGCCGAGCTTGCAAGCGGCGAGATCGCCTATCTGCTTCAGGCAGGACTTCCCATCCCCGATGGGGAGACCGAAGCTCCCTTGCTCTGGGGACAGAGCATCGGAGAGGACGCGTATCCTTCCTTGGGCGGAGAAAAAGTCTATGCGGGCTATCTCTCCTGCTCCGAGAGCGCGGCGGCTACGTACACCAATGATAGCACCATCAGCCCCGAACGTCTCAGCCACAATATGTCGGACGCAACCTGCGAGGATCCCTCGACCTGTCAAAACGGTTGCGGACATACCGAGGGAAGCGTACTTGAACATACGGACGAGAACCGTGACCACGTCTGTGACCGCGGATGCGGCGCGGAGAACGTGGGCGAGCATACCGACGGCGAGGATGCCGATCACCTATGCGATCACGGATGCGGAGCGACCGTGGACAACGGCTGCTACGATACCGTGGTGGACGGCAAGTGCGATGAGTGCGGAGCCGACATTCCTCACGATTGCGCGGGCGGAACTGCCACCTGCCAAGAAAAGGCAAAATGCGCCGTTTGCGGTAAGGAATACGGCGAGGTTTCCGACCATGAGGACATCGACTCTGACGGCAAGTGCGATGCCTGTGATACGCAGATGAACGGCAATACCCCCGGAATCGAATCCGATACCGAAGAGGGAACCGAAATCGACTCCGAGACTGAGATCGACTCCGACTCCGAGATCGACTCCGAGATCGACTCCGAGGTCGAGTCCGAGATCGAATCCGAGATCGAGTCCGAGGTCGAATCCGAGGTCGATTCCGAGACCGAGACCGAGATCGAATCCGAGATCGATTCCGAGACCGAGACCGAGACCGAATCCGAGATCGATTCCGAGACCGAAGCCGAGTCTGCCGACGCGGGAAGCAACGGCAATGCCGGCTCCGATCCTTCGGGAGATCCCACCAAAACGGATACGGGATTGGGAGCAGGCGCGATCGCGGGCATTGCGATCGGCTCTTGCGCGGTCGTCGGACTTGGCGGCTTCTCGATCTTCTGGTTTGTCATCAAGAAGAAAAAGTGGATTGATCTGATCCGTATTTTCAAAAAATAAAATAAAAATAAAGCGGTGGACAGAAATGTCCACCGCTTTTACAGCTCGGTTCAAGAAAAGAGATCAATGTTTGCTTTCCGAGAGCTTACGCACAAATTCGGTGATTTCGTTCCCGATACGGGTCAGCTCCTCCGAAAACTCCTTGGCGGTCATACGGGAGATGCCTGACCGAACCGCGGAAAATTGCAAAAGCCTGTCATCGGTCACCATGCGTATGCTGTAGTCGGGACCTAACTCATACATGACCTTTTCGATGTACGCGTCGGCGGTCTGATCCGCCTTGGTATATACCACCCGATAGCCGTCGTGTAGGAATTCCGTCCCCTCTCCGTCCTTTACAAGATACGCGTCAAATACCAGCAAAAGCTCGGTTTTGGTGTAGGAAACGTAGCTACTGAGCAGATCCATCAGCTCCTCTCTCGCTTTTTCCAGACTAAAGAGCGCGGTATTCTTCAGATGCTCATCGGAGTGAATGAGATTGTAGCCGTCCACGATCACCATATTTCTCTGTGACCGCACGGATGCCCTTGGCTTGTGGTGCTTTTCCTTTCCGTCGGCGGAAATTCTCTTGGGCTCGCTGTACTGCTTGCGTCGGATGGGACCGAAGGCACGGAGCATGATCGCCTCCAGCTCCTCGTCGCTGATACGGTACTTGCGTGCCAACGAAGATGCCCTCGGCAGGATCGCCTCGCCCGCATCGGCAATTTTGATATCGGTCTCCAGATGCTTGTAGCTGTCCACCTCGCTCCAATGCACGGTAAAGCCCGCGCCATGGGCGCAGAATACCGAATGGGGCGGATTGTCAAGATCGCCCTCGGGATCGTACCCAACGCTTGAAACGATCTCCTCTTGATTGTGACAGGGCTCATATCCGTCCGAGGTACAGAATAGTCTGCCCTCTCCGCGGGTATAGGAGATCACCTCCCGCGTGTAATCGTGAAGGGTCGCCACCGGCGCTCTTCCACAGATGACGGTGCGCTCCGTATCCGAGCTTTCCGGCTCAAACTCCGCGAAGCGTGCTTGCAGATCGGACATGGCTCTGCCCACACAGGGAGTGGGGATCTCCAGGCGGAACCGATAGTAGGGCTCCAGCAGTGTGCATCCCGCCTTCATCAATCCGTGTCTGACCGCGCGGTAGGTCGCTTCTCGGAAATCTCCGCCCTCGGTGTGCTTCAGGTGCGCCTTGCCTGCCACCAGCGTGATCTTGGTATCGGTCAAGAGCGCGCCGATCCGTGTGCCGCGGTGATCCTTCTCGTACAGATGCGTCAGCACCAGCCTCTGCCAGTTCAGATCCAGCATATGCTCGGGCAATCTTGTATCAAAGATCATTCCCGTTCCCTTGGGCTGAGGCTCGATCAGCAGCTGCACCTCCGCGTAGTGGCGCAGGGGCTCAAAGTGTCCCACCCCGATCGCCTTTGCCGATGCCTTTTCCTTATATAAGATCTTTCCCGCGCCAAGAGCGCAATCGATCGAAAATCGGTCGTGGATCAATCGCTTGATCAGATCGGTCTGCACCTCACCCATGAGTCGCGCCTCGATCTGTGAAAGCTCCTCGTTCCACATCAGATGTAAGGAGGGCTCTTCCTCCTCCAGCTCCTTGAGCTTCGGGAAATAGACCCGCATGTCGCATTCGGGAGGGAGCAGAATGGCATAGGAAAGCACAGGCTCCAAAAGGGGCTTTTGCGTATCCTGCTCCAAGCCCAAGCCCTGACCTACGTAAGAGGAAGAAAGTCCGATGACCGCGCAGATCTCTCCTGCCGAGACCGTGTCGGTCTGCTCAAACTTATCTCCCGAATACAGTCGGATCTGGCTGATCTTCTCCGTGATCGGCTCGCCGTCCTCCGAGCGGTAGCTGATCTCATCCCGCGCGGCAAGCGTACCGCCCGTGATCTTCATATAGGTCAGCCGTGTATTTCCCATACGGGAAATTTTATAGACCTTGGCGCCAAACCGCTCCCTGTCATAGACGGGGGACAGGGTATATCGGTCCAGGGTATCCAGCAAATAGTCGATCCCCTGCATCCGCAAAGCAGATCCGAACAGACAGGGAAAGAGCTTGCGCCTGCTGATCAGACAGGCAATATCCCCGTCATCGATCCCCTCGCCCGCGAGAACGCTTTCCATAAAATCCTCATGAACAAATGCCAGCTTATCCTCCAGCTCCTCCCGTTTTCCCGCTTCCAAAAAGCCGACACAGAGAGGGGAAAGAGCAGACGAAAGCTCCTTTTCGATGTCCTCCTTCAGCTTAATGGCAAGGTCGCACTTGTTGACGAAAATAAAGGTAGGTACGTTGTAATAATCCAGCAGCTGCCAAAGTGTTCGGGTGTGATTCTGCACTCCGTCCGACGCGCTGACCACAAGCACCGCGTAATCAAGGAGAGAAAGGGTGCGCTCGGTCTCCGCGGAAAAATCCACGTGCCCGGGTGTATCAAGGAGGATAAAATCGCAGGCTTGGCTTGAAAATCGGGCTTGCTTGGAATAGATCGTAATGCCGCGCTCCCGCTCCATGACGTTTGTATCGAGATAGGTGTTCTTATGATCGACCCGACCGAGGGTGCGAATCCTGCCCGACAGATACAGCAGCGCCTCGCTAAGGGTGGTCTTGCCCGCGTCCACGTGGGCGAGGATCCCAATGGTAATTTTCTTCTTCACCGCGTTTCCTCCTTTCTATAAGCTCCCACCTATTATATCACAGTTGATCGTATCTTTCAATATTTCTTTTTAAGAGAACAGGGAAAAGAGGGCTTTCTTCTCATTTCGGAATTGAATTTTTTCCGAATCGGTGATATAATGAAGAAAAAGAAAAGGGAAGGGTATGAGAAATATGACAAAGCGATCCTTTTTTGAATACTGCCTTGGGACATACGGCACAGTACCGGATTATCCCTTTGACGAGGAATTTGAGACAGCGGTGCTTCGTCATAAAGACAACCGCAAGTGGTATGCCATCGTCATGAAGGTTTCCCGACGGAAGTTTGGATGGGACAGCGACGAGGTGATCGACGTGGTCAATATGAAGCTGCCCATTGAAATGCACGGCTCCTTCGGTGCGGGGGAGGGGGTATATCCCACCTATCACATGAATAAGCTCCATTGGATTTCGGTGCTTTTGCCCGATGCTCCCGACGAGGTCGTAGCATTTCTCGTCAATGCCAGCTTTGAGGCGACAAGCGCCAAGCGAAAAAAGAAAAAGGCAGATATGTTCTGAGCTTTCACGCTCGGGGAGCCTTTCATCCACCGTCCGCTGAGAATGGGAAGGCTCGCCCTTTGGGAGAGCTCCCGCGGCAGCGGGTGAGAGGGGGTATGTTCCACCCTCTCCGTCAGACTTCGCCTACCACCTCTCCCACAGGGCGAGGCTTTTGATGATTTCCGCGCCATCCTCGAGCGCGGCGAAGGATCTCGGGCGAATTCCGTTTTGGTGACGTGACCGTCGGGCATCCCAAAAATTTCATATTGTTAAAGTGAACAAATACTTATAAATAATTTGTTAATTTTCATCGAATTGCCAAATTTGAGCCATTTTTGAATAAGATTCTTAAAAATTGACTCAAAAATGAATTGCCATGACTTGACAGAAGTGATATAATTAAGGTACGTATCCGTATCTGTTTTAATAGGAAACAAATACGTAAAATTCGAAAAAATTTTTAGAAAGGACTCATGCAAAAGCATGAACAGGAAAAAGCTTATGAAAAAAGTAATTTCCATCGTACTTGCATTGCTCATGATGATTCCCATGGCTGCAATGCTGGTACCCACCGCTTCTGCAGCCACTACCGTAGATCACGCTCCCGGTAGCACTTCGGGCAAAGTTTACTATGAGGAAAACTTTGACGATCCTGCTCTGAAAGATCTGGTCGACAAGGATCTGGCGGCAGCTCTGGGTTGGAATGAACCCAGTTCCACAGCAACCTTGTGGATTGAGGACGGTAAGGTTCGCGTCTTCACCCAGTACACCCCCTCGGGCGTATATCCCGCAACCGAGAACAAGTGGGCAGGCGGTTACAGTACCGGTGTTCTGGTTACCGACCCTCAGTTGGTTCGTAACACCACCGTTCTCGAGTACAAGTTCCAGTACAACCGCCACGCCGCAGGCGAGGAGAACAACGTAAAAGTTACCACCAAGGACGGCAACTCCAAGACCGTCAAGGCTGACGGACAGGGAACCTACCAGTGCGTAGAGTTCTACTACACGACCACCCAAGCCGGTGCCGCAAAGAACGCGGGATCCGATAACTCGTTCGTTCGTATCAACCAGGGCGGCGACGGCTGGGCAAACACCATGAAGGGTGTTGACGGCGCAAGCGCAGATAAGAATGCCGTTTACTGGAAGACCACTACCTTCCAGAAGGTCAACTCGATAGCCGCAGGTGATACCGTTAAGCTTGAGATGCAGAACAATCCCGTTGTGACCACCGAGTCCGATGCAGCGCTTACCTCCACCATCATGAACAGAGAGTACTCTGTTAAGGTGGTTGTTGAGCCTTGGGCGCACAGACTCTACGCGTTTGTTGACGGACAGCTGTTCATCACCAAGTCCACCGACGTTAATGGCGCGAACTACGGTCTGAACGACTGGGGTCGTTTGATCTCCGAGTCTGTCGGTCTTCTCTTCAAGCCCGGCGTGGACGCTACCGTAGATGACATCAAGCTCTACGACTACGTTCCCAACCTGACCATCTCCGAGGTTATGGTCAACGGCGCGAAGGCAAACGGAACCGGCAAGTATCAGTGGATCGAGATCACCAACCCCTCCGATGCTGCCGTAAACGTTTACGACTACGCAATTCACCTGGAAACTATGGCAAACGTCTACAACAAGGACACCTCTTACTTGATCGGTTGTGAGACCGACCAGGGTACGGGTGCTTGGTACGTAGATGCCGCATCCACGCTCGGTTACTTCACTCCCGGCGCAAAGACCCTCGGAAGTGAGGTCTTTGACAGCCCCTCTTATGAGAACGGCGTATTGCAGCCCGGCGAGAGCGCAATCGTGCTCTTCCCCCAGACCGCAATGGCTGGCGGAACCTCCGTCACCGACGAGGCATTCAACGCTTACCTTGAGAACCTTGGCATGCCCGCAGGCACCAAGACCTTCGTCGTGGACAATGAGTCCAACTACAACTTCTCCATCGGTACGCTGACCAACGAGTCCGCTACCATTCAGATCGTAAAGGCGACCAACACCGCAACCGACGGCTACGCTCCCGTTGCGGATTGCAAGGGTCAGCCCGCTGAGTTCTCTCCCGCGTTCGCAGAGTGCACCACTTGGGTCACCTCCAAGGGCTCCGGCTCCGGTACCGCTTTCTGGGGTCTGACCGTAAAGAACTACCAGAACGTTCCTCAGGAGGCTCTGGGCAGCACCACGAACTTTGGAAACAACTCCGATAAGTCTTATGAAATCAAGTACAACGGCTGGGTAAACTCTTACGCAGTGCAGGTTGTTGACTTCGATCACACCAACCTGAAGTGGGGCTTCTCTCTGTACCAGCCCGACGACGTTCGTAAGAACGCAAAGGGTGAGGACGTTTACGCAACTCCCGGCTTCGTTCCCGCTGAGCTCCGCAGAGTTCAGATCGCGACCGTAAAGGGCGTTGACGGAACCGTTACCGAGAAGCTCGTGAACCCCAACTACGCAAACGCAGTTGAGATCGATACTCCTCAGAGCTTGGGCTATGACGTACAGGTTTGGGTCAACGGTGAAATGAAGGTTGCTAACGCTAAGACCGAAAAGACCACCCTCAACCTGACCGCTGCTGAAGTAACCAACGCAAACGCACTGACCATCGAGGTTAAGTACTACCGCGAGGGCTCTATGTTCGTAGGTTACCAGAAGTCTGAGGTTGTTGACGGTAAGTACACCCTCCGTCTGTTGGCAGTTGCCAATAATCCCGATGCATACGATGCGCTCGGATTCGACATTTACATGGCTTGGGGCGAAGGCGAAAAGTCTAAGATCTACGATGTTGGATACGTTTACGAGTCCGTAACCGTAACCGAGGGTGGCGAGACCACCACCGTAACTCCTAAGGATCTGGGTTACAACTTCGAGTACTTCTACGCAGTACATATCAACAACATTCCCGAAGAGCTGACTGACCTTGAGGTTTACGCTAAGGCAATCTACACCATCGACGGTGAAGTTCTGGAAGCTCCCGGGGGAGACAATCAGTTCACCGTGGCTGAGTAATAAAAAAGGAGGAAATGAACATGAAAAAGTATATGGCTCCTGAAGCAGAAGCAATCGTTCTGTTGAGCGCAGATTGTATCACCACCTCCTTGGGTAACTACAATACTCAGAAGGATAATCTGGACTTCGGCGAGGATTGGGATTGATTGAAATCCAAATAAACATTGGGCTGTTGCGAAAGCAACAGCCCTTTTGTTTATGGCATTTCATCTCTCCGTAGGGAATAGCCTGTTTGGCGGGAAACCTCTCCGCTGAGATTCGCCTTTCTTTCCGTTTATTCGTCATCCTGAGCGGGCGAGGGATGTGGGAGAAATTTTCTAATCCGAAGACTCCCATTTCTTTCCTTTCTACACAGGATTTTCACCGAAAAAACACGAGTTTTTTGTGAAATTGAACCACATGTTCACGAAATGTTTATAATTTTATGTTATACTGTATCGTGAATTGGTATCTTCAGAAACTATGGAAAGGAAGCTCCTGAAAACTATGATAAAAATCGACCATCTGGTAAAGAATTACGGCTCGAACTGCGCGGTGGATGACATAAGCTTTGAGGTCAAAAAGGGCGAGATCGTTGGACTTCTCGGACCCAACGGCGCAGGTAAGAGTACGACCATGAACATTCTGACCGGCTATCTGTCCGCTACCTCGGGCAGCGTTTCCATTGCCGGCTTTGACGTATTGGACAACCCCATGGAGGCAAAAAAGCACATCGGTTATCTGCCCGAGCAGCCTCCCCTATATTTGGACATGACCGTTGAGGAATATCTGATCTTCAACTACAATCTGAAAAACTGCAAGCTGGATCGGGACAATCACCTGGAGGAGATCTGTGAGGTCGTCAAGATCAAGGACGTATACAAGCGTCTCATCAAGAACCTCTCCAAGGGCTACCGCCAAAGAGTGGGCATTGCGCAGGCACTCATCGGCAGCCCCGAGGTCATCATTTTTGACGAGCCCACCGTCGGACTTGACCCCAAGCAGATCATTGAGGTACGCAATCTGCTCCGCAATCTGGGCAAGGAGCATACCGTCATTCTCTCCACCCACATTCTCCAAGAGGTTCAGGCGGTCTGCGACCGTATCGTGATCATCAACAAGGGACGGATCGTGGCGGACGAGCTGACCGAAAACATCACCCGCGCGGTCAATCAGAATCGCCGCTTTACCGTAAAGATCTGCGGTCCTCAGGCAGAGGTCCTTTCTCTGCTTCGCCAAAAGCCCGGCATCGTGTATGCCGAGGTACTGGCACAGAGAGACGGCGATGCCTACTGCTACAACATTGAGAGTGAGGTTGGCATTGACATCCGCAAGAGTCTCTTCTACTCCTTGGCGGAGAAAAACTGGCCGCTGATCGGCATCGAGGCGCTGGGCATGAATCTGGAGGATGTCTTCATTGCCATCGTAGATCAATCCACCGCGTCCCGCGCGCGCTACACCCGAAAGGAGCAGTCACCCTCTCGTGAGCGTTCCGCTGAGACCGAATTCGCGAAAAACGCTACCGAATCCGCCGCAAAGAAGCGGGGCAGTGATTACTCCACCCTCTTCGATGACGACGAATCCTAAATCTCTTCAGAAAATTCCGATCCGCTCAGGATCTATGAAAGGAACGCTATGTTTGCCATATTCAAAAAAGAGTTGAAATCTTATTTCATCAATGCCATCGGCTATGTGTACGTGGGTATCTTTTTGGCGATCTCTGCCCTCCTTTGCTGTTATACCACGCTGGGAGCAAGAACCTATTCCACAGACATGTATTTTAACATGATGATCTTCTCCTTCATCATTCTCATTCCCCTTTTGACCATGAAGCTGTTTGCCGAAGAAAAGAAGCTTCGCACCGAGCAGCTTCTTATGACCGCTCCTGTTTCGGTTTGGGGCATGGTCATGGGTAAATTCCTTGCCGCTATGACGCTGTTTGGCGGTACGGTCTTGGTATCCTGTGTCAATTTCATTCCCCTCTTCCTCTACGGTGACGCGGAGCGGGGAAGCACCGATTATGCCATGACGCACATCGGACCTGTATTCGGCGAGATCCTTGCCTGCCTCTTGGGACTCTTCCTCATTGGCTGTGCCTTCATTGCCATCGGTCTCTTTGTGTCCTCGCTGACCGAGAATCAGCTGGCTGCCGCCGTCATTACGGTCGCCATCATTCTCTTCATGCTTCTTTTGGAGATCTTAAACTCCTTTATTGACGTGTACATCCTTCGCGCCATCATCAGCTGGGTCTGCATGATGAGCCGATTTACGGCATTTATGAGCGGAATCCTCGACTATTCCGCCATCCTCTACTATCTGTCCATTACGGGCGTATTCCTGCTTTTGACGGTGCGTGTCTACGACAAGCGCCGTTGGGGTTAATGAAAGGCGGTGCAATCCATGAGAATGAAGGCTTCAACCGGCCGTAAGCTTCGTTACGGCGGAATTACGGCAGTTCTGACTGCTGCCATTATTGCGGTAGTCATTATCTGCAATGTCATTTTCAGCGCGCTGTCCCAGAAATTTCTTTGGTACACCGACATGACTCCGGAGAAACTGTTTACCGTATCCCAAACCTGCTTTGACCTTCTGCGCGAGGGTGATCCCGGCTTTGCCGAATCTACCTCTCCCATTGCAAAGGTGGACGAGATCCGCGCCGAAAAGAAGGCGGAGAATCCCAATTTCAAGGATTCCGATCTGATGATCAACATTATTTTCTGTGACGACAGAGACGCATGGGATCGGGACAACACCACAGCGCAGTATGTGTATTACACAGCCCGTCAGCTGGAAGAGGAATTCCCCGATCACATTCAGTGCAAGTTCGTCAACATCATCCATAACCCCACCGCGCTGGTAAAATACGGTGCCTATGATCACGGCAACGTGATCGTGGAGTTCGGATCCGAATACCGCTTGATGACGGTGGACGATTTCTTTGTTGCCAACGATGTAAATTCCGATCCTTGGGCATACAACGGAGAAAAAATCTTCTCCTCCTGCATTATGGCAGTAACCCGCGCGGAATCCCCCGTGGCTTGTCTCACCGTTGACCACGGAGAGACCCTTCCCGAAAATTCCACCCAGTTCCTCCGCACGCTGGAGGCTGCCGGCTTTGAGGTACAGCCTCTGTCGCTTCGCACCGAGGAGATCCCTCAGAATTGCCGTCTGATCATTGTATTCAATCCCGTTCATGACTTTCTGGACAAGGATGACAAGTTTGCTGAGGTTGACGAGATCGCCAAGCTGGATGCTTATTTGGATCAGGGCAACTCCATGATGGTATTCATGTCGCCCGATTCTCTCGGCACCTCCCGTCTGCACAACTTTGAGGACTATCTGGAGGAGTGGGGCATTTCCTACGATCGCAAGGAAGAGACCTCCAATCTCGGAACGATTTACCATCCCTCCAAGGTCATTGACCACTCCCAGTCTCTCAGCTCGGATGGCTTGGTCATCAAGGCAGAATATATGACCGAGGGCGAGGGCGGATCGGTTACCGCCGAAATGCGTGAGGACGGAACCGCTCCCATGATCGTATTCCCCAATGCCATGAGCATTTCCTATTCGGATCTTTTTGCTCGTGTACCTCGCCAGAACGAGGAATCCTCCGAGGCGCTCTATTACTACGGTCAGAGCATCAATCCCGCTGTGAACCGACAGATCTATGAGGTTTTCGTGACAAGCGAAAATGCCATATCTAAGGCAAACGGAGAGTCGATTGCCAAGGCAACCGATACCAACCCCCTGAAGCTCATGACGGTCACCAAGGAGGATCACCAGTCCGTCGAAAATGACGATACCAACTCGACCATCAACGATGTCTCCTATGTATTTGCCTGCGGTAGCACCGATTTCATTGATGAATCGATCCTGCAGCAGCAATCGTACGGAAACAAGGCATTTCTGGAGTATGCCCTTCGGGTAGTTGGACAGGAGCCTGTTCCCGTTGGACTTGACCTGAACGTATTGTATGATGATACCATTGATACCATTACAACCGCAGAGGCAACTCGCTACACGCTGATTTTGGCTATCGTTCCCGCAGTTCTTGCCATTGCGTGCGGTGTAGTGGTCATCGTTAGGAGAAAATACAGATGATCCAAACCAAAAAAAGAAATACGCTGATGAAGCGTCGGACCATCGCCAGCATCGTCGCGCTCGGTGCGGTACTGATTCTGCTGCTCGCTACCGTGATCGTGCAGAATCTTGTATCGGTCACGCCGTGGGATGATGTGGACGGTACTCGCTACTATATCCGCCGAGAGGACGGTGTGTACGGTCTCTACGACGAAAACAAGGTCCCGCTGATTCAGGAAACGGTTTACAAATATTACGTGACAAGTCTTGGCACATTGGTTGGCATTGATGATGCTACCGGTGCGGTCAAGGAGGTCATTACGGTTGACAATATCTTTTCCGCCGAGGGCAACGAGGTGGAAAACACCAAGAGTCACCGCATTCAGATCTTCCCCCACATGGAGAAGAAAAACATCCTGTCCATTGAGGTTTTCAATGAGCATGGAGATTTTACCTTCTACCGCTTTGATACCGTCAAAAATAAGATTGACAAGACCGCGGATTTCGTCATCAAGGGCGCACCTGCTACCGCTTACGATCCCGAGCTCTTTGCCGGACTTTACGTGGATGCGGGCTACACCCTTTCTACCATGAAGCTGGTGAATCCCATTCATGACGCGAACGGAGCATTTTCCGAATACGGTCTGGTTTCCGAAACCAGGACCCGTCCCTTGACCGATGAGGACGGTACCGTTCTTAAGGATGAGAACGGCAACCCTCTGACCGAGGAATACCGCTATGAGCCTGCTTATTTTATCATCACGGATCTGGATGGCAACCGCCACAAGATCATTGTCGGTGACGCGCTTCTCACAGGAAAGGGCTACTACGCCCAGTATGTGGATCTGTCGGGCGACCAGGAGGTCAAGAGAGATGCGGTTTACGTGCTGAGTAGCTCCTTGAAGGAATCGATTCTTGCTCCCATCGAGGATTTTCTGACTCCCATGATCACCTACCCCTTGGGAATGATGACCTACATGGACGTTCAGAACTTCGTGGTTCGCAAGCTGGAGCATGAAAAGGGTGCGGATGGGCTGTTCTCCTACAAGCCCATTGTCTCCTTCTCCTTCGTGGACATTTCTGAGCGTGAAAACACGATTTGGGCTTCCCATCCCTTCTACTTCGATGATGTGGAGTTTATGGACGAGATCCTTAGCATGAAGGGATATACGCCCAATACGGACAACATCAATTCCTCGCTTCGCGATCTTTACGATCCCGAGTATGTGGATGTCATCCGTCTGAATCCTACCGATGAAGAGATGGTAAAGTACGGTCTTTACGAGCTTCTGACCGATGCTTCCGGCAATCCGATCCTGAATGAAAAGGGATTTCCTCAGTATACGCCCGCCTCTCAATACACCATCGCCTTCGACTATACGGTAGATGACGGAGAGGATCCCAACCTTTGCTATACTCACAGCCATTTGGTTTTGGTCAGCAAAAAGAACGATCAGGATAACTACTACGTCTATACCTTTATCAAAACCACCGGATACGAAAAGCAGAAGGACGGATCGCTGAAGGAGATCCGCGGATACACCTACACCTATGACATCATTGTAGAGGTCGCCGGACACTCCTTGGAATTTGTGGAATGGGATACCATGAAGTGGGTTTCCAGGAGCATTGTTCAGGATAATATCGCGTTTATCGACCGCATTGATATTGAGTCCCCCGACTACAATGCATACTTTAAGCTGGATAACTCCGCATCCGATCAAACAACCACCTCCTCTGAATTCCTGAAGGTAAAGGCAAAGGATTCACTGGGACGTGAGCTGACCACCTTCAATTTCCTGGAGTTCAAGGACAATTCCTCGGATCCGAAGGGTCCCTTCACCTGGAGAGTAACCGCAAACGATATTCAGGTCTTCGATAAAGACGGAAATAAGGCAAGCATCAACAGCGGTGTCTGCCATTATGAGTACAACAATCTGGGTAATCAGGTACTGGTCGTAGGATCCAATAACGGAAAGATCTCGGGCACCAAGGTTTGGGTGCATGCCAACGAGATCGTTACCGCCGGAACTGCCGGTGAAAAGACCTACGTTCGGTACAGCACCAATCTGTTCCGTCTCCTTTACCAAAGTCTGTTCTATACAGAGATCATCAACAGCTATGAGGTAAGCTCTGAGGAAGAGGCAGCGCTCACGGAGGATTCCAATCTGATCATGAGGCTGACCATCTATACCAAGGACAGAGACGGCACGAAGAACAAGAATGTCTATGCCTTCTATCGGATCTCCTCGAGAAAGGCATATATCACCATCAACGGAAACGGCGGCTTCTATGTACAGGCTGACCGAATCGAAAAGCTTCTTTCGGATACGCAGAAGTTCTTCAATTATGAACCCATTGATCCCTTAGCAAAAACCTAATATCATACAAATAAAAAGCGTTTACGGAATTTCTTCCGTAAACGCTTTTTATGTTATTATCGTGCTTCTTTATGGGATTACCGTTATGAAACATGATAGCCTGCCGCAACCACGGCTGCCTTTAAAAGATCCTCGGACAGGGATTCCTTTACCACGACGGTAACGGTTTTGGTTTCCACATTGGCTTCGCAGGACTTCACTCCCTTTACACCAAGGACTGCCTTTTCCACATTTGCCTTGCAATGATTGCACATCATGCCTTCTACAGAAAAGTTCACGGTTTTTGTTTTACAGAACATTTCTTGCTCCTCCTTTTTTCTATTTGATTTCAATGCTTTTGGCTTATGATGACTTCCTTTGCTCTTTCTCTTTTCCTCGCTGAACAGGGGAACCGAGTAAAGCCGCAGAGAATTCAATACCACACAGAGAGACGAGAGACTCATTGCCGCGGATCCGATCATAGGAGACAACGCGATTCCAAAGAAGGGATACAGCACACCCGCAGCAATCGGGATACAAATGCTGTTATAGATCAATGCCCAAAAAAGATTCTGCTTAATGCAACGAAGCGTCGCTCCCGACAGATCAATGGCATAGACCGCATCCATCAGAGAGTTTTTGGAAAGAACCACGTCCGCGCAATCAATGGCTACCTCGGTTCCCGCTCCTATGGCGATACCGATATCCGCGGAGGAAAGCGCCGGTGCGTCATTGATGCCGTCACCAACCATCACGGTTCTTCCTTTTTTGGAATAGTCCCGAAGAATACGGTCCTTATCCTCGGGAAGAAGAGAAGCAAATACATGATCGGGTTCGATCTCTGCAGAAGCGGCAATCGCGTTTGCCGTTGCCGGATTATCTCCCGTCAGCATGACAGGCGTAATGCCAATTTGCTTCAAGGCACGAACGGCATTCACACTATCGGGACGGATGGGATCGGAAATTCCGATCAAACCGATAAGCGTTCGGTCGTATGCCACCCATACGGTGGTTTTTCCCTCACCCTCCCATTGCTCTGCCTTTTGCTTCCACCGTTCCTCGGAATACTCAATTCCGTTTTTCCTTAAAAAGGACGGTTTTCCGATCAGACATTCCCGTCCTTCTATTTCCGCTCCGATACCCTGACCGATTTCGGATCGGTATTGGTCGATCGGAAGCAAGGGAAGGGAACGCTCGGTTGCTTTTTCACAGATCGCCACTGCCAAGGGATGAGAGGAGCGGGATTCCGCCGCGTAGGCGATCCGTAGTAGCTCTTCCTCTCCAACACCATCCTCGGTCGCCAAATCGGTAACCTTTGGCATTCCCTCGGTCAACGTACCCGTTTTATCGGTCATAAAGTAACGAACCGTATGCAGATGCTCCAATGCCTCGGAATTTTTGATCAGAATGCCCTTAGAGGCTCCGCGTGAGATTCCCACCATCACCGCGGTAGGAGTTGCCAATCCCAATGCACAGGGACAGGAAATCACCAAAACCGAAATGGCGGACGAAAACGCGTGTGCCACATCGCCGCTGAGCAGCAGCCATAAAATTGCCGTAATCACAGATATAGTGATTACCATAGGCACGAAAATACCGCTTATTTTATCTGCCATACGGGCAATCGGTGCTTTGGATGCCGCCGCATCCTCCAAAAGCCCGATGATTCGTGCGAGAGAGGTATCCGCTCCTACCTTTTGTGCTTGAATTTTTATAGATCCGCTCCGAAGCACACATACCGCCAAAACCGAATCTCCCTCTTTCTTTTCCGAAGGAAGGGATTCACCGTTGACAGAGGATTCGTCCAATAATCCGTAGCCCTCTGTAATGACACCGTCCACAGGAACCGTTTCGCCCTCGCGGACCAGAAGAATATCTCCCACCTCTACCGAGGAAAGGGGAATTTCCTCAAGCACTCCGTTCTTTTCTCTCAAAGCCGATTTCGGCATCATGGAAGCCAGACGTCGAATGGCTCGGGACGCTCCTGCCTTTGCCCGCTTTTCCAGCATTTTTCCCAAGGAAACCAAGGTCAGAATCATTGCCGCGGATTCAAAATAAAGATTGTGATAGTATCTGTGAATCCACTCCTGCTGATGGGTCGCATACCCATATGCCATCATTCCGATGGCTACCAAGCCGTAAATCAGCGATGCTGCCGATCCGATGGCAATGAGGGAATCCATATTGGGAGCCTTATGAAGCAATGCCAAAAATCCGTTTCTATAAAAACGGAATTGCAGGATGACCACCGCCAATGCCAATACCATCTGCACCGACGCAAATACAACACCGTTTTCGGTCAAAAGGGATGGGACCCATAATCCGATCATATCCCCCATCGCCACATACATCAATATGACCGTCAGGATCGCACAGGCAATCCATTTAGGAAGATCGCGATTTTTTTCATTTTCTTCCGATTTAGATCCGTCGGTTAAGCCGTATCCCACATCGGATAATGCTTTATTCAAGGAGGAATACAGCTTTTTTTCGTCTGTACGATCCTCTACCGTAACCGTGATGGAATTGGTCAGGAGACTGACATTGACACAGGAACGATCACATACCTTTGCTGCCGCTCGTTCCACATGAGCGACGCACGCGGCACAACTCATGCCCTTTACTCCATACCTTAACCGTTTCATAATTCACCTCTTTCAGTTTTCCTTCATTATACACCTTCCTCCTCAAATTGTCAAGTTGTATATATAAATAATAAATTTGAAGAAAAATAAAAAATTTCGTTGCAATTTTCCCCTTTTTATGATATAATATTGAATAGGAAGTTATACCCTTTTTGATGGGTTGATTCTATAAAAAACGGAGGTTTTTATGACCTATCTTGACGAGCTTAGCGAAATATGGGAAGCGGTCAAGCTCTCCTTCCGCGATCGGTATGCCCAGGCAATCATCGACCTTTGGTTCGGAGAACTGAAGATCCATTCCTTTGAAAATAATATCATTACTCTTTCAACCACCTCATCGATCAAGCACAAAATTGTAAATGAGCGATATTTGAATGACATTCGGGACGGATTTTCGGCTCAATTCGGATTTGAATCCGAAATCAGACTGATTTTCGTGGGTGAGCCTGTATCCACAACCGAGCTGATCAAACAGGTGACTTCGACCGATGAACCTCAACAGTCTTCTGTTCAAAAGGAACCCGAGGCGGTTGCAACCGAAACGGAGACTCCCGCTCCCTCTCAAAATTACAAGTTCGAATATACCTTTGACAATTTCATTGTAGGCGGATCCAATCAGTTTGCCCATGCCGCCTGTCAAGCGGTTGCCGCAAGACCCGCTTCCGATTACAATCCCTTGTTTATCTACGGACCCAGCGGTCTCGGAAAGACTCACCTGATGAGTGCGGTTGTCAATGAGATCAAGCAGAAAAAGCCGGATGTCCGCGTAATGTTCATCAAGGGTGATGCCTTGACCAATCAGATGATCGAGAGTCTTGCCAAGCATGAAATGCACAAATTCCGCGAGCGCTTCCGCAACTGTGATATCCTTTTGATCGATGATATTCAGTTTATCGCGGGAAAAACCTCGACTCAAGAGGAATTCTTCCATACCTTCAACGCTCTTTACGATGAAGGAAAGCAGATCATTCTGTCCTCGGACCGTCCTCCCAAGGATATTCCGGATCTTGAGAGCCGTTTGGTTTCCCGATTTGAATGGGGCTTGATTGCCGATATTCAGCCTCCCGATCTGGAGCTGAGGATCGCCATCATCAAAAAGAAAGCCGAGCAGGTGCATATTGAGATCCCGGACGAGGTGCTTACCTTCCTGGCGGAAAACCTCCGCTCTAATATCCGACAGATTGAGGGTGCCATCAAAAAGCTCAGCGCCTTAAGCTTTTTGTCCGGTAAGAGCGTGTCCATGGATCTGGCGAAGGGATGTCTTTCCGCGCTTCTCGGAAGTGCGGAGCCTGTCAACGTGACGGTCGAGAAAATTTTCAGCGCGGTACAGTCGAAATACAACGTTTCAAAATCTGAGCTGGTCGGAAAGAAGAAAACCAAGGAAATTGCCGCTGCCCGCCACATTACCGTATTTTTGATCCGAGAGATCACCGATATCTCTTTCCCGAGCATTGGAAAGATCATCGGAAGAGATTACGCAACGGTTCATTACTCCTATGAACAGATTAGTAAGAAGTATCAATTCGACTCTCTCTTCAAGATCGAAATGGACGAGCTGATGAAGGAAATTACCGGTTGATCATGAGTTTTCCTACGACATTTAAGCAACTCGTAATTTTTGTATGATTTTTTGATAACCTATGGAAAACTCTGTGGAAAATGTAGATAAATCCGTTGGAATTCCATATTTTCCGTTGAATATTTATGTGGATAAGGTCGGATTTTGTATGAATATTCCGATTTCATTTCGTGAGCGACCTACGACATTTTGCCGGTTTTCCATCCGTAAATTTTTTCTCTTTTCCATGTTGAAAAGTCCTTGTTCTTTTTTCTTCTTTTCTTCATCACAGTTGCATGGGAAAAGAAGAAAAAAGAAAATTTCCACATTTTTGTCGGAAGGTTTTCGCCATCCGTACAATGACTTATTTGAGTTTTGACTCTCCGAAAAGACAGACAGAGAGCCGTTCTCGGGACTTTTCCACACTTTCCCATATCCCTATTATTACTACTGCT
>JAFVRI010000121.1 GCA_017504335.1 Clostridia bacterium | reverse complement strand
TTGCATGCGGAAAGCTGTATGCGAACGGATTGGCAGGAGGTGACTACATCTGATGTCTGAGAGTGTAAATTTCCATTTTGATATTGACGGTGATAATTTTACATCAGCAGGCGAGGCATCGGTTCGAATTAAAAAGCTTCTTCGTGAGATGGGCTTTTCTCCCGATGTAATACGTCGTGTTTCGGTAGCGATGTATGAGGGCGAGATCAATATGGTCATCCATGCCAACGGAGGCAGCGCGGATATCGATGTGTTCTGTGATCGGATTCAAATTGTTTTGGCTGACCAAGGCCCCGGTATTCCGAATATTGATCTTGCAATGCAGGAGGGGTATTCTACCGCTCCCGATAATATTCGTTCTCTCGGTTTCGGAGCAGGTATGGGATTGCCCAATATGAAAAAGTATACCGATGAAATGAAAGTAGAATCAGAGGTAGGCAAGGGAACAACCGTTACCATGGTTGTCAACGTGTAACGTCTTTCCTCGGAAAGGAAAAGGCAATGTCTGAATACAAGCATTCGGTTACGTTGGATATTTCTCGCTGCAAGGGATGTACCAACTGCATCAAGCGATGCCCGACGGAAGCCATTCGCGTACGAGGCGGACATGCGATCATCAAGGAATCGCATTGTATCGATTGCGGCGAGTGTATCCGACAGTGTCCCTATCAAGCAAAAAAAGCTACATATGATAAATTTGAGGATTTCTCAAATTACAAATACAAAATTGCGCTTCCCGCGCCTGCGCTGTTTGGACAGTTTGAGGAGCTGGATGACGTAGACTACATTTTGACTGCTCTGATCGCTTGCGGATTTGATGCCGTGTTTGAGGTATCGAAGGCAGCGGAGCTGATTACGGAATATACCAGAAGATATATGAAGCGGGATGGCTTGGAGCTTCCTGTGATCAGCTCGGCGTGTCCTGCGATCGTTCGTCTGATTGCCTTGCGATTTCCGTATCTGAAGGACAATCTGCTTCCGTTGTTGCCTCCGATTGAGTATGCGGCACGCTTGGCGCGAGAGGAAGCAAAGCGCGATCATCCCGAATTAACCGATGATGATATTTGCGTCCTGTTTATTTCTCCTTGTCCCGCAAAGGTCAGCTATGTTAAAAATCCCATCGGTGTGAAGCAAAGCGCGGTAAACGGTGCGGTTGCAATCAACGATTTTTATTTCAAACTTCGGGCGAAGAGAAAAGAAATTACCGATCCGTTACCGTTGTCCCAAACCGGTATTATCGGTTTGAACTGGGCGGGATCGGGCGGAGAAGCTACGTCGCTTTTATCCGACAAATACTTGGCGGCGGACGGGATCGAAAACTGTATCCACGTGCTGGATGAAATCGAAAACGGTACGCTGCATGATCTGGAGTTTGTCGAGCTGAATGCATGTAACGGTGGGTGTGTGGGCGGAACCCTTAATGTGGAGAATCCCTTCATCGCCAAGGCTCGGTTGAGATCGCTTAGAAAGTATCTCCCAATTTCCAGAAATCATGTTTCCGATGAGAAGATCCCCGAGGAGCTGTTCTTTACCGAAAACGTGGAGGGTGATGATTCCACAAAATTGGATGATAACCGATTGACAGCGATTGCAAAAATGTCGGAAATTGAAAAAATTTACAGAGACCTGCCGCATCTGGATTGCGGCTCCTGCGGAGCTCCAAATTGCCACGCATTGGCTGAGGATATTATCAAGGGTGAGGCAGAACACACGGATTGCCTGATTAAGCTCCGTGATCGGTTAGAGATGCGTGAGCATCATGAGAATGGAGGTGACAATCAATGACAGTACGTGAATTTGCCGATAAGCATGGTTGCCGGATTTACTGTATGCCTGACGGAGACAGAGAAATTAAGGGAGGCTATGCAGGAGATCTTTTGAGCTGGGTAATGGGACGCTTGCGTTCCGATCGCGCTTGGGTGACGATTATGTCCAATTTGAATATTGTTGCAGTTGCATCCTTGGCAGATCCTTCGTGCATCATTCTTTCTGAGGGAGTAGTTCCCGAAACCGATGTGATTGCGAAGGCAATTGAAAACGGAGTGAACATATTGGGAATGGCTCAGGATACATTTTCCGTTTGCTTGACCGTTGCATCCTCGCTATGACACCGTATTACTACGATTTGCATATCCATTCCTGTCTTTCGCCCTGTGCGGATGACGATATGACACCCAATAACATTGCCGGTATGGCAACGTTGAAGGGTTTGCAGATTTTAGCACTGACCGATCATAATTCCTGTAAAAATTGCCCGGCATTCTTTGAAGCCTGTCGAAAAAACGGCATCATTCCCATCGCAGGAATGGAGCTTTCCACGGCGGAGGATATTCATTTGGTGTGTCTGTTTGAGGATTTGAAGATGGCAATGGCTTTTGATGCGGAAATTGAAAAGCATTTGCCACCGATTCGAAACCGAGCGGATATTTTTGGAAATCAGCTGATTCTGGACGGTGAGGATTGTGAGATCGGAACCGTTGAAAATCTGCTTATTTCCGCTACAGATCTTTGGGTGCAGGAAGCACTCGATTTGGCACGGTCCTTCGGCGCCCATGTGCATCCGGCGCACATTGACCGAGAGTCTAACGGAATGGTTGCGATTCTTGGCGATATCCCAAAGGAATACGGATTTGAATGCTTCGAATTCAAGGAGCAGAAAGCCATCGGGGAATATAGGCAGAGATTTTCGGAGATTGGTGAGGATTCAGTTTTAGTATGCTCCGATGCTCACAGGCTTTGGGAGCTGAATGAGGCTGAGCATTTTCTAATGTTGGAGGACGAGCCGTACAGCTCTTCCTTGGTCAGAAAAAAACTGTTTGAGTATTTACGATGTAATGCGTAAGACAATTTTATGATTGAATTTATTTAATAAAATAAATTAAAATAAATACGGAGGTTTTTCATTATGAAAAAGAATTTGACCACAGTAATGTTTCGTGGTACAAAGGCTCAGGAAGAACAGCTTTATGCTATGATTGACGAGTACCGCGACATGCCCGGCGCACTGATGCCGATTCTTCAGAAGGCACAAGATATTTACGGATATCTGCCTTATGAAGTTCAACGCATGATTGCGCTGAGAATGGGAATTTCCATGGAGGAAGTTTACGGTGTAGCTACCTTCTATTCCCAGTTCGTTCTGAATCCCAAGGGCGAGGTTGCTATCGCAGTTTGCCTGGGTACCGCTTGCTACGTTAAGGGTAGCGGTGAGATCCTTGATAAGATCACCGAGATTCTCGGTCTTCCCGCCGGTTCAACCACTCCCGACGGAAAGTATTCCTTGGAGGCAACCAGATGCATCGGTGCATGTGGACTTGCTCCCGTTTTGACCATTAACAATGAGGTATACGGAAGATTGAAGGCTTCCGATATGGCTGGAATTCTTGAAAAGTACAAGTAATGAAAGAATTATCTCTTAATATCCTTGATGTTGCAAAAAATTCCGTAACAGCAGGAGCATCCTTGGTTCAGATCTCTTTGAATCTGGATGAAAAAGGTTGGCTTACCCTATCCATTGTGGATGACGGATGCGGTATGGATGAAAAAACGGTCGCGAATGTGACTGATCCCTTCTATACGACCCGACAGACAAGAAAGGTGGGAATGGGACTTCCTTTTCTGAAGCTTGCTGCTGAACAAACGGGAGGATCGCTTGAGATTCTTTCTTCTACCGAGAAAGGGAAGAGCGGTACAACTCTGACAGCAACCTTTGATACGAACAGCATTGACTGCATGCCCATGGGTGATATTATGTCCACACTATGCATTCTGATTTCGGGCAGTCCAGAAATCGACTTCGAATTTACGGATCGCACACCGAATCGAACCGTTCACTTGGATACAAGAGAGCTTCGTGCGGTGTTGGGCAATGACATTTCGCTTGCGGAAGCAGAGGTTCAGTTTTGGATCAAGGAATATCTGGATGATCAATATTTATCGTAATCCACTTGTGAAAAAATAATCAAAATAGATGGAGGAACTATTGTATGAAATCTTTGGCGGAACTTGCTGCAATCAGAGAAAAGATGCAGAGCAAGGTAGTGATTCGCGAAGGTGAAGCCGCTATCCGTGTTGTAGTCGGTATGGCAACCTGCGGTATCGCTGCAGGCGCAAGACCTGTTTTGAACGCACTTGTTGAGGGTGTTAATGCACAGGGATTGACCGATAAGGTCACCGTAACCCAGACGGGATGTGTTGGACTTTGTCAGTACGAGCCTATCGTAGAAGTGTATGAGAACGGCAAGGACAAGGTTACCTATGTAAAGCTGGACGCTGAGAAGGCTGCTCAGATCGTTGAGAAGCACCTGAAGGGCGGACAGGTTGTTACCGAATATACCATCGGTGCATAACAACAACGGATTAAAACGTACAGAAAGGAAAAAGCTATGATTAGATCACATGTTTTGATTTGCGGCGGTACCGGATGTACTTCTTCCAACAGCCTGAAGATTCAGGATGCTATGAATAAGGAAATCGCTGCTGCAGGTCTGGAAAACGAAGTCAAGGTAGTTCTCACCGGATGCTTTGGCCTTTGCGCTTTGGGACCGGTTATGATCGTGTATCCCGAGGGAACCTTCTACAGCTGTGTAACGGTTGATGATGTTCCCGAAATTGTACAGGAGCACCTGTTGAAGGGTCGTCCTGTTGAAAGATTGGTTTATCATGAGGCAAAGGAGCAGGATGTTCATCATGCTACCTCGCTTTCCGAAACCACCTTCTACAAGAAGCAGAAGAGAGTTGCTCTCCGTAACTGCGG
>JAFVRI010000120.1 GCA_017504335.1 Clostridia bacterium | reverse complement strand
AGAAGGTAGTCAGCATGGATCCCACCAGAGAGGCAGACGTTATGATGCCCAAGGAGGAGTGCCCCCGTGTGAAGGAGATCGCAGGCAAGGTTCGTACCGCAAAGGATGCAAATGGCAAGCCTGTTTCCAAGATGAAGATGTACAACGTCACCGACGGCTTGTTCGAGCCGATCATTGACAAGTTCTATGAGGATCCCACTCTCATCGCTTACGGTGAGGATAACCGTGACTGGGGCGGCGCATTCGGCGTTTACAAGAAGATGACCGAGGCAATTCCCTACCACCGCTTCTTCAACGCTCCCATTTCCGAGTCCGCGATCGTTGGCTCCGCTGTCGGTTACGCAATGTGCGGCGGCCGTGCGATCGTTGAGCTGATGTACGCAGACTTTATCGGCTGCGCAGGCGACGAGATCTTCAACCAGATGGCAAAATGGCAGGCAATGTCTGCAGGCATCCTCAAGATGCCCATCGTTCTCCGCGTTTCCGTCGGCTCCAAGTACGGTGCACAGCACTCTCAGGACTGGACCGCACTCTGCGCACACATCCCCGGACTGAAGGTCGTATTCCCCTCCACTCCTACCGATGCAAAGGGTCTTATGACCAGCGCGCTTGAGGGCACTGACCCCGTTGTCTTCTTCGAATCTCAGAGAGTTTACGGCTTTGGCGAGGAGTTCCGCAAGGACGGCGTTCCCGTTGGTCACTTCGAGATTCCCTTCGGCGAGCCCGATATCAAGAAGGAAGGTAAGGACGTTACCATTCTGACCATTGGCGCAGTTCTGTACCGCGCAATGGAGGCTGCAAAGATCCTGGAGGAGAAGTACGGCATTTCTGCCGAGGTCATCGACTCCCGTTCCGTTGTTCCCTTCAACTATGAGAAGGTTCTGGAGTCTGTTAAGAAGACCGGCAAGATCCTGATCGTAGGTGACGCCTGCGAGCGTGACTCCGTCATGCGTGACATGGCTTCCAACATCACCGAGATGGCATTCGATTACCTCGATGGACCTCCCGTTGTTGTCGGTTCCCGCAACTGGATCACTCCTGCATTCGAGCTTGAGAAGAGCTTCTTCCCGCAGCCCAGCTGGATCATCGATGCACTGGCTGAGAAGATCATGCCCATCCCCGGCTATGTTCCCGAGCAGAACTTCACTGACATCGAGAAGATCGAGCGCAGCAAGAAGGGTATCTAATCAAATCTAACAAAGGATTTCGGGCATAGCAATATGCCCGAAATTTGTTTTATTATGAAATATATCAGACTTCGTTCAACCGATCCCTATTACAACCTCGCACTCGAAGAATATCTTCTGACAAAAAGGGATGAGGATTTCTTCCTGCTCTGGCAAAACCGTCCCGTGGTGGTGATCGGAAAAAATCAAAACGCCTATGCCGAGGTCAATCTCGCTTACGCAAAGGAACATGGCATCGACGTTTGCCGCCGTATCACGGGTGGTGGCGCGGTGTATCACGATCTCGGAAACGTCAATTACAGCTTCATTACCTCTGCTCAAAAGGCGGAGATGCTGGATTATGCGTATTTTACCCGTCCGATCATCGATGCCCTTGCAGAAATGGGCTTGGAGTGTTCCCTGAGCGGTCGAAACGACTTGGTCTGCGGGGATCAGAAATTCTCCGGCAATGCGCAATATTCCACAAACGGACGCATCCTGCATCACGGTACGCTCCTTTTGCAGACCGACACCAATGTCCTTTCCTCCGTCCTCAAGGTAGACAAGGAGAAAATGCAGTTCAAGGCGGTCAAGTCGCACAAGAGCCGCGTGGTCAATCTCAACACGCTTTTGAAAAAGCCCCTTGCGGTCGAGGAATTTATCGGAAGCATTGAGGCTTACGTCCTCCGCAGCCTGAAGGCAGAGCGCGTGGAGGAATCGGGGATAGCAGGTCATCCAAACATTGAAGCCCTTCGTGCGCGCAACGCAAGTGACGAATGGATCTATTCCGATAAGCGCTATCTGACGAATTACACGGTATATAAAAAGAAGAAGTTTCCCTTCGGTGTAGTCTGCGCGGAGATGACTCTGCTGGGCGACGTGATTGAGAGCATTCGTCTTTCCGGTGACTTCTTCGGAATCTCCCCTCTTGACGAATTGGAGGCAAGCCTTGTCGGCAGCAGCATCCGTTCGCTTCCCAAGCTGGATATTTCCAAGTACGTCAGTGGCATGACCTTGGCGGATCTGCAAGAGCTTCTCAACAGCTGATCACAAAATAAAAAACTCGCGTAGCGATTAGCGTGATACTCTTAACGGAGTATCACGCAACTCTATTCGCCTACGTCGAGTGATATTGCTACGCAGTTATATTCGGCTTACGCCGAGTGATATTTGCTTCGCAAGTTTATAGACGAATAGAATATCACTGCAAGGCAAAGCCTTGCAATATCACTTTTCGCAAGGAAAATATCACTCTTTGCGTCAGCAAAGAATATCACTTTCAACACTAACAGAAAAAGAGATAACATTTCGGCTACTAACCGATTTGTTATCTCTTTCTGCTTGTTATGGGGGTTTGGGCTTAGCTTAGCCCATAATGCGTTTGACTAGTCAAATGCGATGCTCGCACTTAGCGAGATTTTCAAATTCTCCGCTAAGAACATCAGCCCTTTTGCTACGCGAGTTTTTTGTCAGAACAAGCCAACGATAAATTTGACGACGTAAGAGCCCGTCATCATGATCAGGATCGCAAGGGATACACCGCCCGCCGTTGCAAGCAGGGATTTCTTGAATTCCAATCCAAGGACGGACGCGATCAGCGTTCCCGTCCAGGCTCCCGTTCCGGGGAGCGGAATTCCAACAAACAGCAGGATGCCCCAATAGGAGTATTTTTCAATCTTCCCCTTATGCTTTTCCACCTTCCGATTCAGCCACTCCTCCAGCGAACGGAAAAACTTAATCTTACTGCTCGCAAACCATTTCAGGACTGAACGGATAAACAGCAGAATAAACGGAGCCGGGAGTATATTTCCGACAAAGCTGAACAGTGCCGTTTGCCACCACGGAAGTCCCAGCGCGGTTCCCATCGGAACGGCTCCGCGGCACTCGATGATCGGAATGGCAGAGCAAAAGAACACGCAAAGCTCCTTGCCCACCGTTTCCAGAAAAAACTCCTCAATTACTTCTACAATACCCATCTTTTCAATCCTTTATTGCGTTCAGTGCTTCCCCTTAATCAAAGGAGAAATACGCTTGTATATCAAAAACGTCAGCAAGGTATTGGCAAGCCCTTTCAAGACCGTAAACGGAAGATTGAAGGTCAGAAGGCAGCCAAGCAAGCCGTCTACCGAGGGCAGGATGGCTTGATACGCCTTGATAATGACGTCAATCGGCATAATCTTGGTATAAATCGGATAAATCAAAAAATAGTTGGTCAGGATGCTGATGCTTCCCATGGCAACAGCTCCCAAAAGAGCCGCGAGCAAAGCACTCTTACGGGTTTTATACTTGCAGTAAATCAATCCTGCAGGAAGCACAAAGGCAGTTCCTAAAATGAAATTGGAAAGCTCGCCAACGCCGCCCGTGGTGGTCATGGTTACGTTGATCAGATTTTTGATCAGGCACACCAGAACCCCCGCCAGGGGCCCTAAGCTGAACGAAGCGAGAAGTGCGGGAAGCTCCGAAAAGTCCATCTTGATAAAGCTGGGCATAAACGGAACCGAGAAGCTGAGCATCATCAAAACCGTCGAAATGGCGGATAGGATGCCAACCACAACGATGTAACGAACCTTATTGACCTGTGTATGTTCCTTCATAGTGAAGTCCTCCAAAACAAAAATCCCCGTGAGGACACGGGGCACAGCAGGTGCCGCCCTGCCATTTCCTTTCTCATCCGGACTTTCAAAACGAGTGCTTGCCGATTCATCGCATCGGCAAGGCAAGCCTTTGGCTTGCCGTACAAGATTGCTTGGCAATCTTGCGCGAGCGTTTTACCGTCGGTACGGGAATTTCACCCGTTCGGCTCGGCACCGCGGTGCCCAAGTTCGCAGACTGTACTGCCGGTATGGAATTTCACCAATCCCCAAAGATATTTGGTTTGGTTTTCCCTCTCGGGAAAAAGCAAAAGGAGCTACTGCGCCTTCACGCAGTAGCTCCAAAAGCGCTTTCTATAAAAAGCAGATGCTAATTATAATTAAGCAAGGATGGTGGATACGACGCCGGAACCAACGGT
>JAFVRI010000119.1 GCA_017504335.1 Clostridia bacterium | reverse complement strand
GTGATCTCGCCGTTCGGTTTCTCAACACCGAGGATGAGCATATGCTCAGCCATCCAGCCCTCTTTGCGGCCGAGGTTGGAAGCGATACGCAGCGCGAAGCACTTCTTACCCAGAAGAACGTTTCCGCCGTAACCGGAGTTTACGGACCAAATGGTGTTGTCCTCGGGGAAATGGCAGATATAACGGTTTTCCTCGTCAATGTCAGCCTTAGCGTGCAGACCCTTGATGAAGTCTCCGCTCTCACCCAACGCCTCCAGCACATCGGTGCCGACGCGGGTCATGATCAGCATGTTCAGAACGACGTAGATAGAGTCGGTCAACTCAATGCCGTATTTTGCGAAGGGAGATCCTACAATACTCATGGAGTAAGGAATGACATACATGGTTCTTCCCTTCATCGCGCCGGTGTAAAGCTTGGACAGCTTTGCGTAGCACTCCTTGGGATCCATCCAGTTGTTGATATTGCCCGCATCCTCTTTCTTGGAGGTGCAGATGAAGGTTCTTCCCTCCACACGAGCCACGTCGTTCACGGCGGTTCTGTGCAGATAGCAGTTGGGAAGCAGCTCCTGGTTCAGCTTGATCATCTCGCCGGTGGAGCATGCCTCCTCGCGCAGAGCCTCTGCCTGTGCGTCGGAGCCGTCAATCCACACGATCTTGTCAGGCTGAGTCATAGCAGCCATCTCATCGATCCAGCTAAGAACGTACTTGTTGTTGGTCATAGTTGTTTCTCCTCTTTTATTTTAAATATTTTATTGACTCAAGTTTGGGCAACGAATGTATGCCACATCGTCCCCCATCGTATATTTTAAATGATTTTTCCATAAATTGCAATACTTTTTTTGAAAGTTACATTTTATTCACATTTGTTTCTTTTTTAACAATCTCCTCATCCCTTCCCTGTTGCACTTTTTCCATCTCTGTGTTATACTGGAGCCGAAATACAAGTTTTCAAAAGGATGTAACCTTTTTCAAAAAAATCGGTGTAGATAGGTGAAAGGCCTTTGAATCCCATCAAGGAGGTGACCGTATGGAAGACCGTCAAATCGTGGCGCTTTATTGGGAACGAAACGAGCAGGCGATAGCCGAAACAGCAAATCGATACGGCAAATACTGCCATACCATTGCGATGAACATCCTCGCCCATGATCTTGATGCCGAGGAATGCGTCAACGATACCTATCTGCGTGCGTGGAATTCGATTCCCCCGCACCGCCCCGAAAAGCTTTCCTGCTTTTTGGGAAAGATCACCCGCAATCTGGCGCTGAATCGCTACGCCGCCCACCACGCGAAAAAAAGAAACGGTGGGATCGAGGTAGCATTGGAAGAGCTTGCCGAGGTTCTGGCGGATCCCGAATCCGAAGCGAATGACATTGAATCAACGGCACTGGCTTCTTCTATGAACGGGTTTCTCGCCGATCTGCCGAAGAGGACGCGCGTGATCTTTTTGCAACGGTACTGGTATCTCTGTTCCATTGCCGATATCGCAAAAAATGTGGGAATCAGTGAAAACCGTGTCAAGGTCACCCTACACCGAGCCCGGCAAAGGCTCCGAGCACATTTGGAAAAGGAGGGCATTTCCCTATGAAAAAGAAAGAAAAACTTTTACACGAGATGAGCGGAATGGAAGATACATATTTGGAGGAGGCAAACCCTCACCGCTCCCCCCGTTACAGTCGAACGAAAATCTATAAATGGAGCACTCTTGCCGCTTGCTTCTGCCTTCTGAGCGTCAGTCTTTCTCTTTGGCTTTTCTTACCCTTTAAGGAACCCAAAAATGACTTAAGCCAATACGAGGGAAGCGAATATTACGAGGTGATTCAAAAAATCAGTGACCTCAATTATACTCCCCTATCTGCCGAAAACAATTTTCAGCTTCTTATGAACCGATTTTTCAATTTTGAATCCAAAGATGCAATTGCAGATGGAGATATGGAAAACGCAGATGAAGGTGCCCCTCCCTCCGTCGGGACCGACCATTACGTGGAGGTAACCGATAATCAGGTCGAAGGGATGATTGAAGGCGATCTGTTCAAACGTACCCATGACCGTGTATTCTACCTACGAAGCAATGTCTTGGTCATTTATTCCATTGAGGGAGAAAACAGCCGCGAGCTCGGACGCTACGAGGTGGGGCCGATTTTCAATACACCCGGCTACTATTATTACCAAAAGGGAGAGATATATCTGTCTCAAGACGGAAAAACCGTTACCATCGTCATGCCTCATCAAATCAATTCCCAAGGGACCAAAGTGGGAATCGTTTCCTTGGATGTGAGCAATCCCGAAGCCATTCAAAAGAAGCATGAAATCTGCATTTCGGGCGGTTATCTCAGCTCCCGTTCTACGGAAGGAGATCTGATCCTGATGACCGAATATTCAGTAGGACGCAATGTCGATTTCTCGGACGAAAAAACCTTTATCCCCCAAATCAAAACAAAGGATGGAGAAGCCTCCATCCCAATGAAGGATATTTTCTGCCCCGAGAATCTGACAAACAGCCGATATACCGTCATCTGCCGTTTGGACGAGGATACCCTTTCGCTCAAGGGATGCGCCGCACTTCTTTCCTATTCCCGTGAAATCTATGTCTCCGAAGAATCGATTTATGCCACACGAGAATTTCAAGAAGAAAAAAACGAGTCTAAAGGAATTGTTATCGAAACCGTCATGACCGAAATCAGCCGTCTTTCCTTTGACAACAATTGCTTTGTTTATCGGGGAGCGGTTACGGTCAGCGGAAGCGTTTTAAACCAATACAGCATGGATGAATACCGCGGAATGCTTCGCATTGTAACCACCACCGAGCAATATCAAACCAAAAGACATCTTCATGACGGAACGGTCGAGCTGTATGATATCAGTGTCAACGCAACCAATGCCAATCTCTATATCATCGATCTATCCACCATGACGGTTCGAAGCATGGTCGAGCATTTTGCTCCCGATGGCGAACAGGTACGCTCGGTACGGTTTGATCAAGCCGCCGCTTACGTTTGTACGTCCCTGCAGCTGTCCGATCCCGTATTTTTCTTTGACCTGAGCGATCCCGACCGTATCACATGGAAGGATACCGGCACCATCGAGGGCTTTTCCAGCTCACTTATAAATTTCGGCAACGGCTTCCTTCTGGGCATCGGCAGAGGAAACGGTTGGGATACGGTCAAAATAGAAATTTATGAGGAAGGCAAAAACGGTGTGGAATCCGTAGCGGTATACGAAGAACCGCAAGGAGACTATGCTACCGACTATAAATCCTATTTCATCGACCGTAAAAATCAAATACTCGGCTTTGCAATCAGCCGATACGGCTCGGATAACCCCTGCCAAAGTCAATATGTGCTTCTGATTTTTGACGGTTATCATCTGCATGAGCTTCTCACACTTCCCACCTCTTCCCTGTTATCATCCGCACGAGCATTTACAGAGGATAATTTCTTATATCTCTTCCATGCTGACGGTTTTGAGGTAGCGGAAATCCCCATCACAAAATAAAAACAGAAATCGATCGGTAGCGTAAGCTGTCCGATCGATTTCTTCGTTATGAAAAACATTATGTTACACAAAAAATGACGAGGAGAATGCACAAAGGTCAAGAAATAGCCTGTAATAAAGTTTTGAGGAGCCCAAAAACGCAGCTTTTTGCAGCGAAGCGGAGTTTGGTTTCTGAAAGCGACCCGCATCCCCCTGCGTCTTCAGTTTGCGTCCATAACGGATTCCAGATGTGCCTTGGCGATGCCAATGTCACGGGAGGGATCGTCACCCGCTTCTCTCTCGATGGTCAGGAATCCGCGGTAGCCCACATCTTCCAATGCCTTTAGGTAGTCAGTGAAATTCACACCGCCCTCACCCAGAGGAACCTCACGGAAAAATTTCACGCCCGCGATCTCTTCCGGCTTGGGGGTTACCTTGTAAATATATTCGGGATTTGTGCGCTCTAACATCACGCCGTCCTTGGCATGCGTATGCACGATATAATCCTTCAAATTGTGTACTGCCTCTACGGGATCGTCGCCAACCACCATCACAAGGTTGGCGGGGTCCAGGTTTACCGCTACGCCGCGAGAGCCGAGGCTATCCAGAAAGCGCTTCAGAACAACCGAGGGCTCGGGACCCGTCTCAATGGCGAAATGAGAGCCGATGGAATCGGCATAACGTGACAACTCAAAGCAAGCCTCCTGCATGATCTTATATCGGTCGTGGTTAGGATCCGCGGGAACAACGCCGATATGCGTCGTTACAATATCGGTTTCCAGCTCCTTTGCCAGATCCAAAATTCTTTTGGATTTCTCGATCAGCATGGGGTTGCGCTCGGGACGGAAAAATCCCTCACCGAGGTCTCCGCAAAGAGCGGAAAAGCAAAGACCGTTGGACTTCACCAAATCCAAAAGCGCGCGACGCTTCTCGGGCGTCAGGCTCTCGGGAGAATTTTCTCCCTTTGTGCTGTACATCTGAATACCCTGTGCGCCAAGCGCTGCCGCCTTTTCAATCGCCGTACGAGTATCGGTACGGAAAGAATCAATAATAACACCAATCGGAAAACGGTACATATCCTCATTTCCTTTCAAAAAAATTTGATAGTTTAATTATAATATAAAATGCACACCGTGTCAAGCACATTTCTTTGGACTTGATTTATCATGACTCGGCATAATTCAAGGGAAATTTGCCCATACTATGCTTCGTAGAACGACACAAAGGAAGGTGAAGATCCTATGAACAAGCCGCAGATCATCAAGTGCTGTGCCAGAGAAATTTTAGATTCCAGAGGAAATCCCACCGTGGAAGCATCTGTATTTTTGGCAGATGGAACCGTTGGAATGGCAAGTGTGCCGTCGGGTGCATCCACAGGCATCTACGAAGCCCATGAAAAAAGAGACAATGACCCCAAGCGATTCGGAGGCAAGGGAGTTTATCAGGCAGTCTCCGATATCTGCCGTGTCATTTCCCCCGCCATTGCGGGAGTCAGTGCCGCAGAGCAGGCAGAGCTGGACCGTCTGCTTTGCCGATTGGACGGAACCGAAAACAAGAAAAAGCTGGGTGCCAATGCCATCCTGGCGGTTTCCCTCGCGTCAGCCAGAGCGGCAGCTAATTGGTATCACACGCCCCTCTTCCGTTATCTTGGAGGAGTGGATGCTTACCGTCTGCCCGTTCCCATGATGAATATTTTAAATGGAGGCGCCCATGCCTCCAACAATGTGGAGATCCAGGAATTTATGATCGTTCCCATCGGCTTTTCCCGTTTTTCCGATGCCTTACGCGCGGGAAGTGAGATCTACCATGCATTGGGAAAGCTTTTAAAGGAAAAGAATTACCCAACCACCGTAGGAGACGAGGGAGGATATGCCCCCGATTTGTCGGGAGACGAAGAAGCTATTATTCTCATTGAAGAGGCAATCAAGGAATCAGGCTATACAGTGGAGCAGATCAGGATTGCGCTGGATGCCGCCGCATCCGAATGGTACGACAATGGAGACTACCGCATGCCAAAAAGTGGGAAGGAATACACGAGAGACGAGCTGATCGGCTATTGGGAATCCCTTTCAGAGCGATTCCCTTCTATCCTTTCCATTGAAGACGGATTGGATCAGCGAGACACTGACGGCTGGGCGGAGCTGACTCGCCGATTGGGCAATAGCATCATGCTGGTGGGTGACGATCTGTTTGTAACAAATACCGAGCGTCTGCGGGAGGGTATTGGCAGGGGACTGGGCAATTCCATTCTGATCAAGCCCAACCAGATCGGAACCCTGAGCGAGACTGTAGAGGTCATTCATCTTGCCAAGGATGCGGGCTATCGCTTTATTCTCTCTCACCGTTCCGGGGAAACCGAGGACACGACCATTGCGGATATTGCCGTTGCTATGAATGCCCCCTTCATCAAGACAGGCGCACCCTGCCGAAGCGAACGGGTAGCAAAATACAATCGCCTGCTCCGCATCGAATCGGCGCTGAACAGCGGCGGAAGATTTGGCTACGCGGGAATGCCCGAGGCAATTCCTGACCGTATCATCCGAGGATGAAGTAAAAGAAATCCGTCGTGTACTGCTCTGCAACACACGACGGATTCTTTTTTACCAGGCAACGGGTACACCGTTCATATAACGCCAATAACTTCCTTCCCCTGTGGGCTCGGTCTCGGAATAATAGCAGACCGGTATGGATCTCGAAAATTCATTGAGCAGAGGCTTCTCGATCTGCTCCCAATCCTCCTCTCCTCCTTCGTAGTAAATGACGGACAGAGAGAGACATCCCACAAAGCCCAATCCTCCTATGCGAGTAACGCTGTCGGGAATAGTCATACTTCTCAGATCGACGCATTCCCAAATCACACTGCTATCCAGATTCGTCACTCCTTTGGGAATCGAGATCCCCGTCAAACTGCGACAGTATCCAAACGCGAGATCATCGATCTCGGTCACACTGTTCGGGATCGAGATCTCGGTCATAGCGGAGCACCCAAGAAACGCATTGCCGCCAATTCTTGTAACGCTTCCGTCCGTAGGAATGACGCTGTTCTTGCAACCAAGGATCAAGGTCTTCTTCTCGGTTTCAATCAGGCAGTTTCCCGCACTGTGATACGTGGTATTTTCCTCATCCACCGCAATGTACTCCATGCTTCCGCACTTAGAAAATGCCCCGCTCGATATATTTGTCACACGACGGGGGATCGTAATTCCCTTCAGCAAGGTACAGGAATCAAACGCGCCAAACTCAATGCTTTCCAAACGGTCAGGAAGAATAAGCTCCGTCAAGGAACCGCAATTTTTAAATGCGTACAGATCGATGGAAAGCAAAGAAGCGGAAAGCTTTACCTCCGTTAGTCCATAACAGTTAGAAAACGCGTAATCTCCTATGGCGACCACACGATCGGGAATCGTCAAGCGCTTCAATCCACCGCAGTATTCAAAGGCTCTGTCTTTGATTTCCGTTAGGCTTTCGGGCAACACGATGCTTTCCAATCCACCGCAACCATAGAACGTATTCGCGTTGATATGCGTCACTCCTTCGGGAACTGCAATACTCTTCAAGCGACCGCAGGATTGAAACGCGGATTCCCCAATGATCCTCAAGCCGTTGGGAAGATTTGCTTCCGTTAATGCGGAGTATTCCGAGAACGCCCTACTTCCGATGACCTTCGTATCGGGATGAATCACTACCGAGGTGAGCGAGGGATCCGTCCCGTTCATCAAGTAGAGGTGGGGATTTTCCTTGTTTCCATAATACACGGCATTACCGTACACATTCTCGCTCAATGCGGTGCAATGGCTGAAGACACCGTCTTCGATCAGCTCGATGCTGTTGGGAATCGAAACGCTCACCAAATTTTCACATCCGTAAAACGCTCCTTGCGCGATCTCCGTCACACCCTCGGGAATCGAAATTTCCGTCAATTCCAAGCAGTCTCGGAAGGCGCTCTCGCCGATTTTTGTCACACTTCCGTCCGTGGGAATGACACTGGTTTTACAACCGACGACCAAAGTCTTCTTCTCGGTTTCGATCACACAATTTCCCGCGCTGTGATATTTTGGATTTTCTTCGTTTACCGTAATTCCACTCAGCTTGAAGCATCCCGAAAGGGATCCCTCCCATATTTGAATGACGCTTTTGGGAATCCGAATCTCGGTCACGTAAGGCAAAGCACCCGATGTGGAAAAGTCGATTCCGGTTACCTTTTTTCCTTCTACTGTTTCGGGAATACGGATCACGGAATCCTTGCAGGTCCCGGGGCTCACTACGCAAAGCGTTCCGTCCGAGCATTCCATGTATTCCAAGCCTTCGGAGAACATCGGGATTTCCTCGGTATCTGTCACCGTCTCGGATTGGGAC
>JAFVRI010000118.1 GCA_017504335.1 Clostridia bacterium | reverse complement strand
TTTCTGATGGTCAATATGACCGGCGGCCGCGAAACACTCAGTAGCGCAAAGGCGTTTATTTCAGAGAAAGGATATACCTTCCCGGTGTTCTATGATACAGACTCCGATGCGGCAATGACTTACAGCGTATATTCATTGCCCACCACGTATTTTATTGATGCAGAAGGATACCTTATTGCACAAGCAACGGGCGCCATCTCTGTGGAAACGCTCCAAAGAGGGATTGATATGATAAAATAAAGTATAAAATACCTCGCATTGCGGCGAAGGGAGCAAACATTACTATGCAATGTCAAACTTTACTAAAAATATGAAGTTGCATTTTTGTACTACGAACACAACGAAAAAGCAGACCATCCGTTTGATGGTCTGCTTTTTCGTTGGCTCCCTCCTACTGTCCTCGCTCCCCGACACCCTGCTCCGAGCAGGGCGAGGAACAGGGGCGAACTTTTGCGAAGCAAAATTCGATACGAGCACGCCGCCGCGTTCGAAGTTGTCGCTGGGTTCGATGTCCGGAAACGTGCAAGCGCCTCCAGCGGAGTAAGATACCAAGATCCAAGCCGCGAAGAAGCGAGATCATCCTTCCCCCAGCTTTTTTCAACAATCATATTGACTTTTTTTGCGCCATGTGGTATGATACTAATAATTTCTGTTTGATCGTGGGAGGATGCCAACGTGGAAGAATTCTCTTTCGTTGTGAGCACAATCGCTCTATGCTTGTATGTGTTAAGCGATTTTGTCAATAGCAAAAAATATTATTTGATGTTACAGCTTTCGGGCAACGTTTTTCTGGCGTTATCGTATTTGCTGATCGGCTCCTATTTTACGATGGTTGCCGTTGTCATCGGTATCGCACGCGGATTGATCTGTTACATCTATGAAAAGAAAGACAAGCAGGTTCCGATTTATTTGATTGTTGGATTGTGCTTGGCGTCGATTTCCGGTTACGTGATCATAAACCACATTGTGCTGTCCCAATCATCGGTGTGGGATGTCCTCTATTTGTTCTCCTCCTGTATGTATGCGGTTACTTTTTCCATCCGCAATATCAGAGTGATGAGATGTTTGGTACTGATCCCTCACGCAAGTGCGGTGGCGTACAATTTACTGATTCATGCGCCGATTTCCTCTGCTCTGTCCTATGGATTAGAGTTTGCGGTCACGGTTGCGGCAATTATCAAGTATGACGTTTTGAAGCGCAAAGCGGAATAAAGGACGGCTGTTCTGCCATTTTTGCAGAACGTTAAGCCAAAAGAAGCGACCGTGGCATTCGCCACGGTCGCTTTTCTCTTTTACATCAATATAAAAACCACATTTTGAGCAACGTGAGAAGATTGTTCCTCATTTGAGCGGACACAAATGAACGATGTTGTGCTCCGCGCAAATGTACCCACACCCCCTGATCGCACCCGCAGCTTCCGTCCGTTCCCAAGGAAGAAACGGCTTCCACCGCCTTGACATTCCGCGGAAAACGTGGTACAATCAATTTCAGAAGGGCGGTGAATGTATGTGCGATGGTAACCGAAATCTGCACCAAGTTAAAATTTTGAATTTTGGATCGTGCAACGTGGATTACGTATATTCCTTAGATCATATTGTCAAGGCCGGGGAGACAGAATCGACGTACAGACTTAACACATATCCCGGTGGGAAGGGGCTCAATCAGTCGATCGCGATCAAGCGGGCGGGGAGCTGCGTATACCACGCCGGCTGCATCGGTGAAGGCGGTGCGTTTTTGCTGGATATTTTGAAGCGTGACGGCGTAGACGTATCCTTCCTTGAGTCTGTCGATGAGAAAAACGGACACGCCATCATTCAGGTATGCCCGTCGGGAGAAAATTCCATCTTTTTGTATCCGGGGTCCAATCATATGATTTCGAGTCGGCAGATCGATCACGTCCTGGAGGCATTCTCCGAGAACGATATTCTGGTATTGCAGAATGAGATCAATGCTCCGGAGGAGATCGTGGAAAAAGCATATCGCAAGGGTATGCGAATCGTTTTGAATCCATCTCCGTACAACGAGAAGATCCAAGGCATTGATTTTGCGATGCTGTCATACCTGATCTTAAACGAGCCGGAGATCAAGCAAATTTCCGCCTGCGAAACGGTTTCCGATGCTCTGCTGTATTTTCAAAAGGCGTTTCCCCGTCTTCGCGTCATGCTAACTCTTGGTGGTCGCGGATGTATTTATCAATCCGAGGGCAAGCAGATTTTTTGTCCGTCTTTTCGAGTCAATGCCGTCGATACGACGGGAGCGGGCGATACGTTCACGGGATATTTCGTATCGGGAATCGCGAACGCGCAAAGCACGGAGCAAATTCTTCGGACCGCTTCCTGCGCGGCGGCGCTCAGCGTGACCAAGGAGGGCGCGGCTACGTCCATCCCCTATATCGCGGAGGTCGTAGCGCAGATCGACTCTCTGGAGGCAAGCACAGAGAATGCGGAAAAATAAAGGAGCGCTTCGCTGTTTTGCGCTCTTGTCCGGATCGATTTCGTCGCAAACAACCGTTGGTTGAGCGAATACTCCCTGTTTGGTTGTGCGATTTTTTGCCAATTCAACCGACGGTATCTTTACTTTGTTGGTCTTGGATGGTATAATGGGTTCAACAAACGAAGGGGGTGTCGGTACATGAACACAACGTTGGGAAAAAGAATCGCGACTCTGCGTCGCGAAAAGGGCTTGAAGCAGGACGAGCTGGCGGAACAGCTGGGCGTGACGCCGCAGGCGGTCAGCAAATGGGAAAACGATCAGACCTGCCCGGATATTACGCTGCTTCCATTGCTTGCAAGCATCCTTGGGGTCAGTGTGGATGAGCTTCTCTCGGGCAAACGGGAGGATCCGAGTGTGGTAAGAGTTCTGCCTGAGAGTGAACGCAAGGATATCAAGGATATGATGCTCCGCATCGTCGTCAGCTCGGTTAACAACGAAAGGGTGCGCGTCAATATTCCGCTCGCTCTTGTGGAGGTGGCGCTCGAGAGCGGTCTGGATATGGCACAGATCTCGGGAAACGCAAATCTTGGGAGCATTGATCTGAAGAAGATTTTTGAAATGGTCGAGCAGGGCGCGATCGGAAATCTGGTTGAGGTGGAAAGCAGCAACGGTGACACGGTGAAGATCTTTGTGGAGTAAATGATATGAAAGTATCGGTCAATTCCAGGACGGTGTTTCGATTTCCCACCTGCCTGATCGTCAATCGCTTTTTTGCGGGGAGGATCCGCAGAGAGCTGAATAAATCAGGGCTGCATCTTACCAAAAAGCAGACGCTTCTTCTGATGGGGGAGCTCAAAAAATACAAGAAGCGTGCGCCCGATTGGAATCTGGTGGAGGTCACCGCGAGCAACGGAGATCGGATCGTTGTCAAGATATAAGAGCAAGAGCCGATGCGGCATGCGCATCGGCTCTTTTTTGTGCGCTGCACGGCAACGGAAAAGCAGACGAAGCTTCTCTCCAAAAGTCGCAATTTATCCGCATATGCTTGACAAACGCTTCAATAAATGGTACAATAACAGTTACTATACTTGAACAAATAGGTAAGGAGTTGGTTTTTTCTCATGGGTAGTGACAGTATACCCTTATGGATCATCTTTTTTATTTGTGTAGTTGGAGGCGCGTATTTTGCAGCCACCGAGAGCTCGTTCTCGGCGGTGAACAAGATCAAAATGAAGGCACTCGCTGATGACGGCAACAAAAAAGCCATTGGTGTCATGCACATTCTGGGCAAGTTCGAGAAGGCATTGACAACGCTTCTGGTTGGAAACAACGTGACGAAGATCGCGGGAGCCGCTGTGTTTACCATGATCGCCACGGACATTTTCCGCGAGAAGTTCAACAAGAGCGAAGCGTTCCTGGAATCCTTTGCGTTTTCCGTGATCTGCTCCGTGATGAGCACGGTGATCATCTTTTTGTTCAGTGAGATGATTCCAAAAAGCTTTGCCAACGACCGCAGTGAATCGGTATCTCTTTTTTTTCAAGGATCACTTCGTTTTTTAATGAAGGTCATGAAGCCGTTTTCGGCATTCTTCAGCTTGATCTCCGATTTTTCGTCTAAGCTGTTTTCGAAAAAAGAGGCAGAGCCCTCCATCACCGAGGACGAGCTGACCGAGATCATCGAAACGGCAGAGGAGGAGGGCGTCGTGGACGAGGAGCAGGGAGATATGCTGAAGTCTGCACTGGAATTCGCCAAGACCACGGTGGGAGATATTATGACGATGGAGAAGGACATCGACTTCATCCGCGTCAACGCAACGCCCACAGAGATCCTGGAGGCGATCCGCAATACCAATCACTCGCGCTTGCCTGTCAAGGCGGAGAATTCCGAGCGCGTGGTAGGCATTCTGCGTACCAGAACCTATCTGATCGAGCATAAACGCAATCCCGAGCTTCGCTTGCGGAGCTTGATGAAGTCGCCGTATCTTGTTCGCAAGGATGCCAAGATCGACGATCTTCTGACCGATATGAGACAGCATAAGATCCAGGTCGCAATGGTTTTGGACGATCAGAAGCAGGTCGTCGGTCTTGTGACCATTGAAGATATTTTGGAGGAGCTTGTCGGCGAGATCTTCGACGAGGAGGACGTCGTCGACCAGAACTTCCAGGCGCTTGGCGGAAACAAGTATATGATCAACACGCATATGCTGGTGGGGAACGCTTACGAACGCATGGGGCTTGGAAAGGCTCCGAGAAGGATCGCCGCAAAGCCCATTCTTTCCTTTATTCTGGAAACGCTGGGACATCTTCCAGCGGAGGAAGAATCCTTCCTTTACGAAAATCTCCAATATACTGCCAAAACCGTTGTGGACGGGCGCCTGAGTGAGGTTGTCGTCCATATCCTTGACGAGGAGGATCTTGCAGCCCTTGCGGTAAGCGATCCCTCCGAGGAGGTGACGGTATGAATTTCCCGTTACATTTTTCGAACATGTGGTGGGCGTACGTCGTCACTTTCGTGATGATCTGCCTGTCCGCATACTTCTCGGCATCCGAGATCGCCTTCAACTCCGCCAACAAAATGCGCTTGCGCAAGGCGGCTGACGGAGGCTGCTATTCGTCCGGTGTGGCTTACCGCATCTGCGATAAGTTCACGACCTCTCTGTCCGCGATCCTGATCGGTAACAACCTTGCCAACATCGCGGTATCCACCTGCACGACGCTGATCGTGATGGATCTGTTCCGCAATCACGTTGCCGTGGCGTCCACGGTTTCGACGATTTTGATTACGGTCGTGATCCTGATCTTTGGCGAGATCGTGCCCAAGGTCCTTTCCAAGCAAAACGCCGATGCGGTGGTCCGCGTGATCGCGATCCCCACCCGCATTCTGACCGTCATTCTCAGCCCGTTCGTGTTTATCGTGATGGCGATCCTGTTCCTCCTCAGAAAGCTCTGGGGAAGTGACCGCAAGGACGACGATCCGACCGTGACCGAGGAGGAGCTGGTTTCCATCATCGATACCGTCGAGGAGGAGGGCGTTATCAACGAGGGGCAGGGCGAGCTGCTGCAATCCACCCTTGATTTTAGTGACACCACCATTGAAAAGATCATGACTCCCCGTATCGACGTGACCGCGCTCGACCTGGATGATGAGCCCGAAAAGATCGAGGCGCTCCTGACCGACATGACGCAGTTCTCAAGAATTCCCGTCTATGAGGACAGCATTGATAATATCGTGGGTATTCTCTCGCTGACGCGCTACTACAAGGCGACTCTTGAGGAAACGAATCCCGATATCCGTTCCATGCTGCTCAAGCCCTGCAAGCTGCACAAGACCATGAAGCTTCCTGCGGCTCTTGCAAAGCTGCGCGACGCCAAGATGCATCTTGCCATCGTGATCGATGAGTACGGAGGAACCCTCGGTATTGTCACGATGGAGGACATTCTGGAGGAGCTGGTGGGCGACATCTGGGATGATACCGACGCCATCGTCACCGAGTGCCTTGCTACGGGTGAGAATACCTACGAGGTGCTGGGCGACATGAATATCGACGACTTCTTTGAGGAGGTCGATTTCGCCAAGCCCGAGGACTTCTCCTGCGAGTATTCCACCATGGGCGGCTGGGCGATCCAGATGCTGGAGGCAGATCCGCACGTAGGGGACAGCTTCCGCTACGAAAATCTCTTCGTCATCGTCGCACAGATGGAGGAAGAACGAGTGACAAAGCTGACGGTCCTGGTCGAGCAGACGCAGGACGAGGCAGCAGAGCTCGATTAATGCTTATAAAGCAAGGGCATATCCGTTTGGATATGCCCTTGCTTTGGCGTTTTTCTTGCAATTGCGCGGTTGCATTTTTTGCATCCGATCTCTTTGACAGAGGATCGCCTCGCATCACGGAATTTACAAAGGTTGTAAACGCAAAATTGCTATATAGCATAAGGGAAAAACCGACATAAAATTTCCTTGCGTTTTGCCGAAAAAATATCTCAAAATGCCTTTACAAATCCATTTTGAGGTGATATAATGAAATTGCGAATTTCAAAATCCTAATATTTTTAAGGAGTAGAAACATGAAATTAATCATCAAAGACAACTACGAAGCCATGAGCGCATGGGCTGCTCAGCACATCGCTGACGCGATCAACAACCACAAGGAGGACCGTCCCTTTGTGTTGGGACTTCCCACGGGCTCCTCTCCTCTGGGCGTTTACAGAAACCTGATTCAGATGAACAAGGAAGGCAAGGTGACCTTCAAGAACGTCGTGACCTTCAATATGGATGAGTACGTAGGACTCCCCAGAGAGCACGAGCAGAGCTACTGGTACTTCATGCACGACAACTTCTTCAATCACATCGACATTCCCGCAGAGAACGTCAACATCCTCAACGGCATGGCAGAGGATCTTGAGGCGGAGTGCCAGCGCTACGAGGATAAGATCGCGTCTTACGGCGGCATCGATCTTTTCCTGGGCGGCAGCGGCGTTGACGGACACATCGCCTTCAACGAGCCCTTTACCTCTCTGTCCTCCAGAACGGGTGTACGCGCTCTGACCGAGGACACCCTGATCGTCAACTCCCGCTTCTTTGA
>JAFVRI010000117.1 GCA_017504335.1 Clostridia bacterium | reverse complement strand
CAAGGGCGTGGTCTAAGGACAGATTGATAAACTGATCGTTGGTCTCCGCCTTTTGCAGCAGGCGAAACGCAAGCTCTCTTGCCGTCATGTCGGCTCTCCTTTCTACTTCTTCACTCTTCACTCTTCACTTCAATCAGTCTCTCCGTCTGCCGCCTGCTAAAATGATCAGACGCAGAAGAGTCATCAGGGAGGTGACCAGAGCGGCAACATAGGTCAGCGCCGCGGCAGTCAGAACCTCACGGGATGCGGAGCATTCCTCCTCGGTCAGCATACCGGAGGCTCGGATCGCCTTCATGGCACGGGAGGATGCGTTAAACTCCACGGGAAGGGTCACCAGCTGGAAAAAGGCGATGAGTCCGTAAAGAACGATGCCCGCCAGCATCAGGTAATCGGATGCCATCAACAGACCGATGAAGAAGAGGGGAATTGCCAGCATGGAGCCGAACTGTGTGACGGGAACGATGGCGGCACGCAGCTTGATGGGCGCGTAGCCCTTGGCATGCTGAACCGCGTGTCCCGCCTCGTGAGAAGCCACACCGATGGCGGCGGCACTCTTGGAATCGTGAACCGCGTCGGACAGACGGATGACATTTTCGCGGGGGTCAAAATGATCGTTCAGATTGCCGCGAATATGCTCGATCCGTACGTGCTGAAGTCCGTTGGCATCCAGAATGCGGCGAGCCGCCTGGGCGCCCGTCATACCGCGTCGAGTTGGGTAGGACGAATATTTTTTATAGGTGCTTTGAACCTTGAACTGTGCCCAAATGGCGAAGATCATGGCGGGGATTACCAAAAGGATGGTCCAGTCAAAGCGGAATAATCCAAATATCATGAGAGAATACCTCTTTATTTCAAAAGATCGCCCACACTGATTTTTCTGCCCCGAACAAAGTCAGAGGCTTTCATGCGGGGCTTGCCCTCGGGCAGAACGCCCAAGAACGTGACCGAGCCCTTGGCGCAGGCAACGGTGATGCCGTCCTCTGTGGAAAGCACACGGCCCACGTCCTCGTGGGGAGCTTCCTCGTCGCAAATGCGGGAGGCGGTCACCTTCAGCAGCTTGCCGTCGGGGGTGTGGGTAAAGGACAGTGGAATGGGAGAAAGTCCGCGGATCTGATTGTGAACGGTTCTCGCGTCACGGGAAAAATCAAGGAGACAGTCCTCCTTGGTGATCTTCGCGGCATAGGTGGCACCCGACTCCTCCTGAGGAATGCGGGGGCAATCGCCTGTCTCCAAAGCCGCCAGCGTGCGGACAATGAGAGATGCGCCCAGGGCGCCGAGCTTGTCGTGCACCGTTTCGAAATTATCGTCATCGGAGAGGGGAAGCTCTTCACGGAGCAGCATATCGCCCGTATCCAATCCCACATCCATATACATGGTGGTGATGCCGGTTACGGCCTTTCCGTCGATGATGGCGCGTTGCATGGGAGCGGCACCTCTGTATTCGGGAAGCAGAGAGCCGTGGACGTTGACGCATCCGTATTTGGGATAGCGGAGAACCGATTCGGGTAGGATCTTTCCGTACGCAACCACCACGATGATCTCGGGATCCAGCTCGGAGAGCAGGGAAGCAAAGGCTTCATCCTTGAGGGTGGTGGGCTGAAAGACGGGAATCCCCGCCTCCACGGCTGCTACCTTTACGGGGGGAGGGGTCAGGGTGTATCCGCGCCCCTTAGGCTTGTCGGGCTGAGGAAGCACACCTACAAATTCATGTCCCGCTTCGATCAGCGCTTTCAGAGAAAACACGGCAAAGTCGGGGGTTCCCATAAACAGAATCTTCATGTGATCTTCTCCTTAGTCGTTGTCCATGCGGATGGCGCAATCAATATAGAGCTTGCCGTCCAGGTGATCCAGCTCGTGGCAGAATGCCTTGGCAAGCAGACCCGAGCCCGTGTAATCCACGGTCTCGCCCTTGCGGTTCATGGCGCGGACGGTCACGTGCATGGGACGGCGGGTGACTCCCCATCTGCCGGGTACGGACAGACAGCCCTCTTCGCTTTCCTGCTCGCCCGAAAAGGCGATGATCTTGGGATTGATCAGCTCGAAGAGCCCTTCATCGGGGGTCTCAATGACCACGATGCGGCGAAGCACGCCCACCTGAGGGGCAGCAAGTCCCACACCATCGGCGGCGCGCATGGTCTCGATCATGTCATCCAGAAGGGTGAGGATTCTGGGTGTTATGGTATCGACGGGACGGCAGACCTTTCTGAGAGTAGGATCACCGACCTTAAGTATTTTCAGTTTTGCCATAAATAGCTCCTTCTATGTTTGGAATAAAAATCGGATCTTGTCAAAGATTGGACGGATTGAAGTCGATGGACAGGGAAAGTCCCCGAACCGAGGCTCGGGAAAATTCGCAGAGGATCTCCGAAAACATGGCGCGAGTCCGCTTGGACAGACGGCATTTGACGATCATACGCATGCGGTATTTGTTTTCTACCTTGTAGACTGATGCCTCAAAGGGACCGAAAACGATCAGAGGCAGATCGGCATACGCGCCTTCTCTGGCCCGCTTCAGCATGTCCGAGAGGATCGAGGATGCCTTCATCAGCTCATGCTCATCATGTGAGGTGAGCATCAGGCTGGCGATGTCGCAGAAGGGAGGAAAGGTCAGAGCTTTCCGCAGACGGATCTCCGCCTCGAAGAATTTTTCGTAGTTCTGCTCGCAGGCAAGTCGGATGCATTCGTGATTCGGGTTGGCAGTCTGAATGATCGCCTCTCCTGCCCGCTCTCCGCGTCCCGCCCTGCCGATGACCTGGGTCAGCATGGAGAAGGTCCGCTCCGCGGCACGGTAATCGTCTAAGTAGAGGGAGGTGTCTGCCAAAAGCACACCCACCAGAGTTACGTCGGGAAAATCATGGCCCTTGGTGACCATCTGTGTACCGAGCAGCACGTCCGCGTCATGGCGACGGAAGGTGCCCAGCATGTCCTCGTAGGAATAACGGGATACGGTAGTATCGGTGTCCATGCGAAGGACACGGGCATCGGGCAGAAGTGTCGACAGCTCCTCCTCTACCCGTTGCGTACCAAAGCCCATGCGGGCAAGATGCACGCTTCCGCAGGAGGGACAGGTCTTGGGTAGGGGGGATCTGGTTCCGCACCAATGGCACCTCAGCTCGCCCTCATCGTATCCCTTCCTTGTGTGATAGGTCATGGAGACGCTGCAATGGGGGCAAAGGATCGCCTCGCCGCAGCTACGGCAGCTGACAAAATTGTTGTAGCCCCGACGGTTCAAAAAGAGGATCGACTGATTGCCCTCGCGTTTCGCTTCTACCAGCTTCTCGCAGAGCAGGGAGCCTAAGGGGGAGATCGTACCTGTGGTCGTCTCCTTTCGCATATCGGCAACTGTGACCCTCGGCAGGGTTGCGCCGCCGTAGCGGTTTTTCAGCTTGATCAGTGTGTATGCACCCGTGGTTGCCTTATGATAGCTTTCAAAGGAAGGGGTGGCGGATGCCAGAAGCATCAGCGCCTTGTGATGGGCGCAACGGAAGCGGGCAATGTCCTTGGCGTGATATTTGGGATTCATGTCGGATTTGTAGGTATGCTCCTGCTCCTCGTCCATGATGATCAGCCCCAGATTATCCAAGGGAGCAAAGACGGCGGAACGGGTTCCGATGACCACGTCCGCGCCTCCCGATCGGATGCGGACATAGGTATCCAACCGCTCTCCCGCGGAAAGTCCCGAATGAATGACAGCGACTCGCTTGCCAAAGCGGGAACAGAAAATATCCAGCGTTTGGGGCGTCAGCGCAATCTCGGGCAGTAGCACGATGACGCTTTTGCCCTTGGACAGGACATGCTCGATGGTTTTCAGCATGACCGAGGTCTTGCCGCTTCCCGTGACCCCGAAGAGAAGGGCTGCCTTTGCTTCTCCGCAATCGGAAAGGGCGCAAAGGGTGTCGTAGGCGGCGGTCTGCTCTTCGTTCAATCGGATGGGATCGACAGAAGGACTGTCATCCCGCAAAAGGCTTCGGTCGATGACCTGCCTCTGCCGTTGCACAAGCCCCTTTTTCTCCATGGCGGTGATCTGCGCGGAGGTGACACCGCACCGCTCGCAAAGCTCGGCTTCCCGATGCACTCCTTCGGGGTGATCGGACAGATAGCGAAGCACGGTCAGGTGTGCGGCGGACCGAAGCCTGATGTCCGCATCGGTTCCCTTCAGAATGGCATCGGCGCGAATGGGGTCTATGGCAAGAGAGCAGATCCATTCGGTCTTTTCGGAGGTTTTTCGCAGCTCAAAGTCGCGGAGGATCAAGCCCTCGGAGATCAAACGGCGAATGGCTCCCTCGGTTTTTTGACCGAATCGGCTCTTCAATAAATCAAAGCGGACGCTTCCGTGCCTGCGAATGAGATCCCAGACAAGAAGCGTCACCTCGTCAAAATCATGAAACGATTTCGGAGAAGCTGCCGCATCCTTGACGGGGCGGTAGATTTCCTCCAGATAGGAAAGAGCGGACGAGGGGATCATGGCACGAACGGCATCTCCCACGGTACAAAGGGTCTGCTCCTTCATAAAAAAGCAAAGAGAGGACATTTCGGCATTCAACGAAACACCGTGATCGCACACCGAAAGGATCGGCTTACAGCCGATCTCCTTGCTATCGGGGTGATCCTTCAGCGAGACCACCAATCCCATGCGCTTGCGGTTGGCATTGCCAAAGGGGACCATTACGAAGTCTCCGGGGGCAATCCGATCCGACAGCTCGGGGGGGATGAAGTAGTCGAAGGCGTTGTCGAGAAAATAGGGGTTATCCAACAGATGGATTCCCGCATATTCGGGCATAACGTGTCCTCCCATCAATGTTTGCTACGGAATGGGGGCAGATTCCCCCGAATCGGTTTACTCGGCAATTGCCTCTGCCTCAGTGTCTGCCACCTCTGCCACGGTCTCTTCCTCAGCGGGCTTATGAACGATGGAATACTCTCCCGCGTGAATACGGGTGATGGCATTCTTTACTGCCTTTTCATCGCGATATTCCTTGTTGATCATGTTGATCAGATTGCGGTCAACCTCCTTATTGCCGGTGGCTGCCTTCTCAGCGGCATCGCGCTGTCTTACGTATTCATCGGTGATCAGACGGGCACACTTTGCGGTGGCAAGCGCCAGCTCATAGCGGTTGAATTCGTCCTTCGTGAGTTCTTGAATGGTAGGGTAAAGCATAAGAGTTCTCCTTTTCCTTGCATTGATGTATGTGTTTATTTTTTATCTTATCCCGCAAAGCGGGGAAATATGCCGATGGTTCAATCGAAATAATGATCGACGGTGGAGCGATCGCGCCGCATGGCGTGGATTTCGGCGCGGACAATGGCGCGGATGTCCTCAGCGGCATCCCGATCCAACCCGTCACGGTTGACTACCACGTAATCGTAAAAGTCGGCAATGGCGATCTCCTCGCGAGTCCGCTCCAGACGCTTTTGGATCTTTTCCTCCGCCTCGGTTCCTCTGCCGCGGAGTCTCTGCTCCTGAACGGCGAAAGAGGGGGGGAGAAGCAGAATCAGCACCGCCTCGGGATAGAGCCGCTTGACATTGGCGGCACCCTCGACCTCGATCTCAAGGATCAGATTTTTGCCCGATGCCAGCACCTCCTCGGCTTCCTTCAGAGGCGTGCCGTAGAAATTGCCGCAGTATTCGGTGTATTCCAGCATGGCTCCCGATTCGATACGGGAGAGAAATTCCTCTCGGGTAATGAAGTGGTAATTGACACCGTCCACCTCGCCCGGGCGGGGATCACGGGTGGTTGCGGAGACCGAATACACGAAGTCTCCCGTGCTCAGAAGATGGGCATTGACCGTGCCCTTGCCGCTGCCGGCAGGACCGGAAATGACGATCAGCAATCCTTTATTCATGATGATTTCCTTCCTCCCTCGGTTTAGTCGCCCTCTTCGGGGTCCTCGTCGGTGGAATCGCCTGTATCCAGACGGTTGGCGATGGTCTCGGACTGAATGGCGGACAGAATCACATGCTCGCTGTCGGTGATGATGACCGAGCGAGTGCGTCTGCCGCAGGAAACGTCAATGACACGTCCCGTGTCCTTGGCATCCTGAATCAGACGCTTAACGGGAGCCGAGTCGGGGGACACGATGGTGATGATCCGATCCGAGGCGACCATATTTCCAAAGCCGATATTGATGAATTTCATGTGAGACGCTCCTTATTCAATGTTTTGAATCTGCTCGCGGATCTTTTCGATCTCGCACTTGATATCGACCACCAGACGTGCAATGTCGGAGTTCTGACATTTGGAGCCGATGGTGTTGGTCTCGCGGTTCAGCTCCTGTACCAAAAAGTCCAGACGTCTGCCTACGGGCTCCTCGGAAGCGAGAATATCGGCAAAGCCGTCAAAGTGAGAACGCAGGCGAACCAGCTCCTCGTCGATGGCAATGCGGTCGGCAAAGATGGCACATTCGGTCAGGATCCGATTTTCGTCAAAGACGATGCGGTTGTCGGCCAGCATCTCACGGAGTTTGGCTTCCAGCTTGTCACGGTAGGAAGCGGTGTCGGCAAGGGAAAGGGTCTCGATCCGATCCACGTTTTGACGAATGGCTTCGATTTTGTCCGAAAGATCGCGGCGGATGTTTTCGCCCTCACGGGTACGTGCCGCAAGAAAACGGGCAATGGCGGCATCCAGTACCACCCGAAGGTCTGCCCAATCCTTTTCGGTATCCTCCTCGGATTTTTGCACGATAAACAGATCGCGGTTCTGTGCCACAGTCATGATGCTCAGATCGTCCTTGAGACCGAAGCGGTCGCCAAGCGCTCGGAGTGCCTTGATGTAGGCATTGGCATAGCCCTCGTCCAGCGCGATCTCCACGTCGGGAGAATTCACCACGTCAATGGTGATGAATACATCCACCTTGCCGCGGGATACCGAGGCGCTCTGCAGATGAGGCTTGATCCGCTCCTCCAAAAAAGAGAAGGCGCGGGGCAATTTTACCGAGCAATCGAAGAAGCGGTTGTTCACCGATTTGATCTCGACGGTGATATCCTTTCCGCCTACCGTTTCTCTGGCTCTGCCAAAGGCAGTCATGCTTCTGATCATAATACATTTTCTCCCGAATCCGTAATAATCTAACAAATTTATTATAAACTTTTTTTTGTTTCTTGTCAACGGAATTTTTGATTTTATGGAGAGTCCTACAAATTTAAGTTATATATTTCCAATTTTTTGACATTTTGGATAGGGGATTTTCTCACAATTTGGGTTTTTACAAAAAACATGAGGATAAATAAAAAAATTTGCGAAAAGCTCTTGCAATTTTCGCAAAAATTTGGTAAAATAAAGTGTAAAACTATGCATATGTCTATATGCGAGACAAATTATTTTGGAGGAAATACAAAATGGTAGTAGCAGGCGATTTTAAGAATGGCATTACGTTTGATATGGACGGTAACGTATTTCAGGTTATCGAGTTCCAGCATGTAAAGCCCGGTAAGGGTGCGGCGTTCGTTCGTACGAAGATCAAGAACGTCATCACGGGTTCCGTAATCGAGAAAACCTTCAGCCCCACCGACAAGTTTGAAAATGCGTATATCGAGAGAAAGGAAATGCAGTATTCCTACACCGACGGTGATCTCTATTATTTCATGGATATGGAGACCTTCGATATGGTTCCTCTGAACAGCGACAAGCTGCCCGAGAGCTTCCAGTTCGTAAAGGAAGAGATGCTCTGCAAGATCCTTTCCTACAAGGGCAACGTGTTTGCTGTTGAACCTCCCACGTTTGTAGAGCTGGCTGTAACCCAGACTGATCCCGGCTTTGCAGGCAACACCGCAACCAACACCCTGAAGCCCGCAACTCTGGAGACCGGTGCCGTAATTAAGGTTCCGCTCTTCATCAACGAGGGCGAGGTTCTGAAGATCGATACCAGAACCGGTGAGTATCTGTCCCGCGCATAATTTGCCAAGGAGGATTGTATCATGACCGAAATGACGCTGAATGAAAAGGCATCGTATATTAAGGGCCTTGTAGAGGGCATGGAGCTCGATACCGCCAAGGGAGAGGGCAAGATCATTGCCGCTCTTCTGGATCTGGTTTCCGATATGGCTGTGACCATCGAGGAGCTGGAGGAGGAGATCGATACCCTGTACGATTACTGCGAGGAGCTGGATGAGGATCTGGGTGAGGTCGAGACCATTCTGGTCGAGGATGACGAGTGCGATTGCGAGGATTGCGACTGCGATTGCGATGATTGCGATTGCTGCTGCGATGAGGACGATTTCTTTGAGATCGAGTGCCCCTCCTGCGGCGATACCGTCTACCTGGACGGCTCCATTGATCCCGAGGAGCTGGTTTGCCCCGCTTGCGGCGAGAAGTTTGAGTGCATCGTCGCCGAAGAGGATCTGGAAGCTCTGGACGAGGAGTAAAAACGTAAAGGATGCGAGGACGCGAAGGACGCGGGGAACGCGATTTGTCGCTTTTTTAAAAAAGCTCCGCAAAAACTTTATTACAAAATATGACTTGACCTTTGTGCATTGTCCTCGTTATCGTTTCTGTAAATCAATATTGTTTTTTCTCTAAGGTAGAAAACCGTCGGACGGCTACTGCGCCACCGACGGTTTTCTTTTTGTATTTTGAAAACCATCAGCGGTGCCGGTGGTTCCAAAAAGCTTTAGCTATGCACAGTTCCCGCCGCATCGGAAGGCTCCCTTGTGTAAAGGGAGCGAAGCGACTGAGGGATCGTACTCGTGGCAAAAAACATCATAAAACAATCCCTCCGTCACGGCAAGCCGTGACGGATGAGTAGTCACCAACCTCGGATTGCGTAATCGGTTCGTCTTTTTTACTTCCGCCGCTATAAATATAAAAAGAAATCCGTGGTGGCGAAGCAGCCGTCCACGGATTTCTACCTTAGAGAAAGAACATTCGCT
>JAFVRI010000020.1 GCA_017504335.1 Clostridia bacterium | reverse complement strand
GAAAAAGGTAACGAATATTCCTCTTGACATTCATTTTATGACCGAGTACCCCGAAAGACACCTTGACTCATTTCCCATAAGTGAGGGAGATTACGTAAGTATACACTATGAGACGACGAAGCATCTTCAAAGAGTGTTGCAGTCGGTGAGGGATAAGGGGGCGAAGCGATTGCTGGCACTCAACCCGGGAACTCCCGTGGAGGTTGCCGCGGACGTGCTTGATGACGTAGAAGGATTTCTTATCATGACTGTAAATCCCGGTTTTGCGGGACAAAAGATGGTTCCTCATTCTATTGACAAAATCGCGAGAGCAAGAGCCTATCTTGACGCAAATGGCAAGCAGGATGCCGAGATCGAGGTGGACGGAAACATCAGCATTCCGAACGCGATACTTATGAAGAAGGCAGGCGCTAATATCTTCGTGGCGGGTACGTCGGCTGTATTCTGCGGCGGTGATGTCCAATCCAATATTTCTAAATTTCGTAAAGATGTTTTTTCATGCATCACCTGACATTTCGGGATAATATGATAGGAAAGGGAAGAAAAATCCATGACACACATAACAGTTGATTTTAATCGTACAAACGGCAAAATGAAACCCATGCACGCCGTGAATAACGGACCCGTAGGCTCGAAGGTTCGTATGGGCAACAGCACCTATGCCTATTTCAAGGAAGCCGGAATCCCCTTTGCACGCAATCACGATGCGGCGTTTTATGATGGTTACGGCGGGGAATATACCGTGGATGTGCACCGTATTTTTCGCAATTTTGATGCCGACCCCACCGACCCCGCCAGCTATGATTTTGAATGCACCGATCAATGTGTGGAGAACACCTTTTCCACGGGGTGTGAGGTCTATTACCGTCTCGGCGCCCGTATTGAGCACGGCAAAAAGGTAGGTACCTTCCCGCCCAAGGATTTTCAAAAATGGGCGGTCATCTGTGAGCATATCATCCGTCACTACAATGAAGGGTGGGCAGACGGTTATCACTACGGCATCACCTATTGGGAGATCTGGAATGAGCCCGACTGCCGCAATCCCGACGGCTCCAATCCCTGCTGGCAGGGAACCGATGAGGAGTTTATCGATTTCTTCTGCGTTGCGTTGAAGCACTTGAAGGAGTGTTTTCCTCACTTGAAGATCGGCGGTCCTGCTTTCTGCAACGTCAATTTGAGCCGGCCTGAACGGGAAAAATTGGTGAGAGGTTTATTTACCGCCTTGCGAGAGCGGAAGTTAGAGCTTGACTTTTTTTCCTTTCATCGTTATGCTTGTGTTACGGAGAAATTCAAGAATAACATTGCGACCGCAAGAAGTCTTTGCGATGAATACGGATTCGAGAATGCCGAGATTCACCTGAATGAATGGAACTATATCCGAAGCTTTGTCGGAGATGACTGGACATACAGTCTTCGTGCCGAGAAGGGACTGAAGGGGGCATCCTTCACCTCCGCAATCATGGCGATAGGGCAGGCATCCTCCTTGGATATGCTGATGTATTATGATGCTCGTCCGTGTGCTATGAACGGTATGTTCGACACCGATTTTCTGACACCCTTGAAGGGATATTATCCGTTCAAGATGTTTGGAGAGCTGTACCGAATGGGTACGTTTGTCCGTCCCGAATATACCGAGGATCCCATCTACTGTATTGCCGCCAAGAGCGAACAGGAGGCAGGACTGATGATCACCAATTATGCAGAAGATGATTTGTCGCCCGCCGAAACAGCAGAGATTTATCTGCGCGGCGTAGAGGGAAGAAGCGCGACCCTGTATCTTTTGGACGAAACGCACGATATGGAGGCGGTTGAAACATTGACGCTGGGCGATAAGCTCACCTTGACTGTTCCGCTCTTCGCTACGTATTTTTTGAAGATCCACCTGTAAAAAAACAAAAACATTGTCGCTTTGTGTGCTAAGAAGAGAAGATATTTGAGGAGACGTTACGTGAAAAGCCATGTGTTTACAGTCGACGATCATAACGCGTATCAAAGCGATTATTCTCACAAGGTGGAGTCGTCGATCGCATTGCTTACAGAACTCGGCTTTGTCTCGCGTCATGCTGAGGAGTTGTTGTAATCAGGTTAAAACGTTATTTTTGAATATAATCAAGGCTTAAACGAACCGAAGAGCGACCGTACGGTCGCTCTTCTTTTTTGCGTTGGGGACTTGAAATTGTTTTTACTTATGTTTTTTAAGGATGCCGCAGGGCATGAGAGAGCGCCGAGGCATCCGAGTAGCCGACCTCACCGGCGATCTGGGAAAGGCTCATGCCCGATTCCTTCAGGTAGCGCGCGGTTCGCAATCGGATATTTTTCAAATACGTGTGCGGCGTGATGCCCACGATGCGGGAAAATCGGCGAATGAAGCTATCGGGATTCATGTAGCATTCATGGGCGATTTCGTTGATTGTCAGCTTTTCTTTCATTCTCGTGTGCATGATTTCCAGTGACTTTGTCACAACCTTATCCGTTATTTTGGGGATTTGGTTTGCCAGGGCGATCTCATTGACCAAGTAAACGACGCTTGTTTTACAAAGCTCCCAAAACAGCGGATCCTCAAGCAAAGGGGAAAGATCCGTATGGTTACTCATTGTTCCACCCAAATGAAATACAGACACAGCAGAGGAAATTTTATTGCTTTTGTTTGCTTCCATCGAGAGGATCTCATTTGTAATGATCGGCGGGATCAGCTCAAAGTCTATATACGTGTGTACGATT
>JAFVRI010000116.1 GCA_017504335.1 Clostridia bacterium | reverse complement strand
CCAACTCAAACGCGCCCGTATAGAGCTGATAATATTTTCCTTGCTCCTCGATCAGCTTTTCGTGACTTCCTCGTTCAATGATCCGTCCATGCTCCAGCACCATAATCACGTCGGAGTTGCGGACTGTGGAAAGACGGTGCGCGATCACGAACACGGTGCGTCCCTTCATCAAAGCATCCATACCCTTCTGCACCTGTGCCTCGGTTCGGGTATCGATGGAGGAGGTTGCCTCGTCCATGATCATAACGGGGGGATCTGCCACCGCCGCGCGGGCAATGGAGAGAAGCTGACGCTGTCCCTGCGACAGATTGGCGCCTCCCTCGGTCAGCATGGTATGGTAGCCCTCGGGAAGTCTGGTAATAAACTCATCCGCATGCGCCAGCTTGGCGGCACGGATGCATTCCTCATCGGTGGCATCCAGCTTGCCGTAGCGGATGTTGTCCATCACCGTACCCGTAAACAGGTTCGTATCCTGAAGCACGATTCCGAGAGAACGGCGGAGATCCGCTTTCTTGATCTTGTTGATATTGATACCGTCATAACGGATCTTTCCGTCGTCGATATCGTAAAAGCGGTTGATCAGATTGGTGATCGTGGTCTTGCCCGCACCCGTGGCGCCCACAAAGGCAACCTTCTGACCCGGCTCCGCATAAAGGGTGATCTCCTTCAGCACGGTCTTTTCGGGGGTATATCCGAAATCCATATTCTCAATGCGGACATCTCCCCGCAGTCTGGTATAGGTCACACTTCCGTCCGCCGCATGGGGATGTCTCCATGCCCACATACCGGTACGCTCCTCGCACTCAACCAGCTCCCCGTTTTCCTCACGGACATTGACCAGCGTCACATATCCCTCATCCACCTCGGGCTCCTCATCCATGAGCGAGAAGATTCGTCCCGCTCCCGCCATTGCCATGACAATGGCATTCATCTGCTGAGAGACCTGGCTGACATTATTGGTAAACTGGCGGGCAATGTTCAAGAACGGAAGGACCACCGCAATTCCCATTGCCTGACCCGACAGAGACAGGTTGGGAGCATCCAGAATGATCAGGCTTCCGCCGATGAACGCCACCAGCACATACAGAATATTTCCGATGTTACCCATAATGGGCATGAGAATGTTGGCGAATCGGTTTGCGCTGGTCGCGTCGGCGCAAAGCTGCTCGTTGACACGGTCAAAATCCACACAGCTCTGCTTTTCGTGGCAGAATGCCTTGACGACCTTCTGACCGTGCATCATTTCCTCCACGAAACCCTCGGCTCTTGCCATGGACTTTTGTTGCTTCAGGAAGTAATGGGCGCTTCTGCCGCCGATCTTCTTGGTCACAAGGACCATGGCAACCACGCCGAGCGCCATTACAAGCGCCATCCAAATGCTCAGATAGAGCATATTGAACACCAGTAGGATCAGAATCAGCGCCGAGCTGAGGATCTGAGGCAGGCTTCGGGAAATCAGCTCACGAAGAGTATCAATGTCGTTGGTATAGTAGGACATGATATCTCCGTGGGGATGGGTATCAAAATAACGAAGCGGAAGGGTCTCCATTTTGCGGAACATCCGTACACGGGTTTTATGCAGGAAGTCCTGAGTGACGATCGCCATCACTCGGTTATACACAAAGGACGAAATCCATCCCAGCACGTAAACCGTCAGCATGATCGCGATCGATTGCAGTACACGGACGCGAATGACCTCCCATCCGCCCCCCTCCAGCGCTTCTCCCGCATAATTGATGAAGCGGGTCAAAAAGAGGCTGGCAATGGTAGATGCCACCGAAACGATGATCACACAAACCGCCACCAAAATCAGCTGTAGCTTGTAATCGCGGAAGAGCATTTTCAGAAGTCTCGCGAGAATTCCCTTCTGCAGAGGCGGTCTTTTATGCGCGTTTGCTTTTCTTTGGCTCATTTCCGATCACCTCCCTGTGTCTGCGATTCATATACCTCGCGGTAGATCGGACTGCTCGCCAGCAGCTCCTCATGAGCGCCCATGGCAACGATCCGACCGTCCTCCATTACAAGGATCTTGTCGGCATGCTCCACCGATGCCACACGCTGAGCAATGATAATCTTGGTCGTCTCGGGGATCTCCTCGGCAAACGCCTTGCGAATCAGAGCATCGGTCTTGGTATCCACCGCACTGGTGGAGTCGTCCAAGATCAGGATCTTAGGCTTTCTCAACAGCGCACGGGCAATGCAAAGACGTTGCTTCTGTCCGCCCGATACGTTGGTTCCTCCCTGCTCGATGTAGGTATCGTATCCGTCGGGAAGGGTTTTGATGAATTCATCGGCCTGTGCCAGCTTACAGATCCGCTCCATTTCCTCGTCGGTGGCATCGGGATCGCCCCAACGAAGGTTTTCCTTAATGGTACCCGAGAACAGCACGTTCTTCTGCAACACCACGGCGACCTCGGTACGGAGGGTATCCAGACGGTAATCCCGAACATCCACGCCGCCCACACGAACCGTACCCTCGGTGACATCGTACAAGCGGGAAATCAGCTGGATCAGCGAGGTTTTTCCCACACCCGTTCCGCCGATGATTCCCACCGTCTCTCCCGAGGCGATAGACAGATTGATCTCGCTGAGGGCGTTCTTCTCTGCCTTCTCGGAATAACGGAAGCTGACATTTTCAAAATCAATGCTGCCGTCTGCCACGGTGCTTACGGGATTCTCTGACTCCGTAATGGTGCTTGCTTCATTCAACACCTCGGCAATTCTCGCGGCGGATGCGGCGGAAAGCACCATCATCACCACGATCATGGAAAGCATCATCAGACTCATCAGGATCTGCGCGCCATAGGTCAGGAGCGCCGACATCTCTCCAACCTCCAAGGCGCTTCCCGCGCTCTTGGCGATCAGACGGGTTCCGAAGAAGCAGACCATCAGCATCAACGCATTGAAGGAGAACTGCATCAAAGGACTGTTCAGCGCCAGAATTTTTTCGGCTTTGGTAAAGTCGCCCGCAACCTCCCCCGAGGCAGCCGTAAACTTTTTCTTTTCGTAATCCTCTCTGACATACGCCTTGACCACGCGCATGCCTCTTACGTTCTCCTGGATCGACTCATTGAGTCGGTCATATTTCTTAAAGACCGAACGAAAGATGGGGTGCGCGCTCTTCATGATCAGAAAAAGTCCGATGGCAAGCACCGGTACGATCACCGCAAAGCAGATCGACATAGAGGGGCTGATGATGACCGCCATTACCAAGGCAAAGATCAGCATAAAGGGACAGCGCACCGCCGTACGGATGAGCATCATGTATGCCATCTGTACGTTGCTCACGTCGGTGGTCATACGGGTCACCAGACTGGATGTAGAAAATTTGTCGATATTGGCAAAGGAATAATCCTGCACCGCGTAATAGAGATCATGGCGCAGGTTCTTGGCAAATCCGCAGGCGGCAACCGAACAAAAGTGCCCTGCCAGAATACCAAAGGTCAGGGAAAGCGCCGCAAGTCCGACCAGCAAAAGTCCGTACTTGGCGATCACGGTAAGATCGCAGCCCGCATCGATCTGTGCCACCAGCTTGGCGGTAATAAACGGAATGATGCATTCTACCACCACCTCGCAGGAAACCAGCACCGGGGCAAGGATCGAGCTTTTTTTATATTCGCGCACACTGCGCGCCAATGTTTTGATCATAACAATCGGGAATCCTCCAAGACACAACATTACATATTAAATTATAGTACGATTTTTTTGCATAGGTTCGGTTTCTTTGTAAACGAAATTTTAATATTCTCGGAACTTTTTCCTATTTTCACCGTAATACGCTCGATCAAAAAGAAAACCGACTCGAAAAACAAAAACGGGATCGCCATTGCGATCCCGTTGATGTTTCATTTAGAAAAGAGAATTACTTATACTTTCTCTTGCGAGCGGCTTCCGACTTCTTCTTGCGCTTTACGCTGGGCTTCTCGTAGTGTTCTCTCTTGCGAAGCTCGGTAAGGACGCCGGAACGAGCCATTGCTCTCTTAAAGCGACGAAGTGCGCTGTCCAGGGACTCGCCTTCTTTCACTCTGATTTCTGCCATTTCTGTTTTCCCTCCCTCCGCGATTGCCAGAGACAATTAAATCGGATTATATTATACACCATCCTCGATTTTTTGTCAAGTCTTTTTTGAAAATTCACGAGAGATTTTCTTTTCCTCTTCTCTCAAATCCCGATTTCCTTACAAAAAATAGAACCGGTGTCCCGTCACGGCGACGTAGATCAGATTAAAGGCAAGGTCGGAAAGAAGCGTTCCCACCATGATCCACGCACCGACGTTCTGTGCCTTCTCGGGGATCACGCCAATCAATAAGCAAAGCGGCTTCCATATCACCGTCATAAGCAGGGTTCCCAAAAGCCCCCAGATCAAGCTGAAGCTTGGACAGATCACGCCCCAAAGATTGCCCCATCGCTCGTGATAGTTCCAAAGGGGATTGCCCATGGCTTGAAAGATCAGACCCGCAACCAGTTCTACCAGCGTAGCCACAAGGGTCACCGCCAAAAAATATCCGAAAATCCGTCCGACGATTCGGAGCGGAGCGGGAACCCGCTTTGCCCACCGAAACATTCTTTTCCAGATCCTTGAGGGATAATTGGGAGAACCGAACAAAAATCCAACCGCCACCACGCAGGTACCGTAGATGGCGCAAAACGGCAGGGTCAGAAATCCTCGATCTCGGATCGGATCTGCCTCGGGCGGATATACGTAGTATCGTCCGATCTTTTCAAAGCACCAGCCAATGAAGGATACCAACGTAAAGATCCAGACATATCCAGAAAGCGTCAGCTTTCGCTCTTCCTTTGAAGGGGCGGTTCTCAGTGCCGTCTTTTTCATCCTAACTCCTTATGGAATAAGAGCCCTCTTATTCCTCATATATTTTTACCGTGAACAAACAGAAAGGAATCTGCCATGCGTATCACGGACCGTAAACAAAAGCAATGTATCAAGGGACTGACCTCCGAGGAGGCAGTCCGCGCACGAGAAGCTCATGGAAGCAACCGTCTGAGCGAGACAAAGACCAGGAGCTTCCTTTCTCACTTTTTCGGAAATCTGAATGACCCTGTCATTCGGATCCTGTTGATCGCCCTCGGAATCAATCTTTTCTTCGTCTTTCGGGGCGGTGATATCATCGAAACGCTGGGAATCGGCATATCGGTTCTTCTCGCCACCCTGATCTCGACCCTGTCCGAGCGCGGGAGCGAGGCAGCATTTCGCCGTTTGTCCGAGGAATGGGGCGCGGGAAGCGTCCGTGTATGGCGGGACGGCTCACTTCGCAAGCTTCCGTTGGAGGAGCTGGTGGTAGGCGACCGCGTGGTTCTCGGTGCGGGAGATCAGATCCCCGCAGACGGGAACATGGTCGAGGGCTTCATTCGGGTGGATCAATCCTCCCTGACCGGAGAAAGCCGTGAAATCGCCAAAAGACCCGCCCCTGTTTCTTCCCTTTCTCCCGAACAGGAGGGAGCGGTCCTTCGGGGCTGTCCCATTCTTTCGGGCGAGGGAGAAATGGAGGTGCTTGCCGTGGGAGACCATACACTTCTCGGACGGATCTCCGAGGAAATCCGCTGTGAAACCCGCGAAAGCCCGTTGCGGCTCCGCCTTTCCCGCTTAGCCCGACAGATCAGTCGCTTCGGCTATTGTGCCGCTTGCCTTTGCGCCATTGCGTATCTCTTTAACATTTTCGTCCTTGACAGCGCCTTTGAGCCTGCGGTGATTCTTTCCCGTCTTCGGGATACACCCTATCTTCTTCATCACCTGCTCCGCGCCCTCATGCTTGGGCTGACGGTGGTCGTCATGAGCGTTCCCGAGGGACTTCCCATGATGATCGCCGTGGTTCTTTCCTCCAATATGCGACGTATGATCCGTGACCGTGTTCTGGTTCGCAAGCCTGTGGGGATCGAGGCAGCGGGAAGCATGGATCTTCTCTTCACCGATAAAACGGGAACGCTGACCGAGGGAAAAATGAGTGTCACCCGTCTTTTGCTGGCAGACGGAACCGAATGCGCGTCCTCCGAGGAGCTTACCCGACTCTCGCCCTTGCTCTTTCGTATGTATGACCGATCCTGTCGCCACAATACCTGTGCATCCTTGGGAGAGGACGGCATCCTTGGCGGCAATGCCACCGAGCGTGCCCTTTTGGAATCGGTCGGGGCATCGGCTCCCGAGGGGGCGGTCTCGGTCATCCGAAAGATTCCCTTCGACAGCGCGAAAAAATATTCCGCGGCGGAGATCTTTACCTCTCGCCGTACGGTTCTCATCAAGGGAGCGCCCGAGCGGCTGCTGCCCTATCTGCGGTATGCCTATCAAAAAAACGGAAGTGCGGACTCGTTTGCGCCGTTTTCCTATGCCTTCCGTACCCGTCTGTCCGAATGGACCCGACAGGGCGCCCGCGTGCTTCTGCTGGCAGAAGGAGATCGACTCCCCTTCAACGGGGACTTCGGCGACCTGACGCTCATCGGTGCCGTTTCGCTTTCCGATCGCATTCGCCCCGAAGCGGCGGACTCGGTTCGGATTCTCAAGGGAGCGGGCATTCAGACCGTCATGATCACGGGAGACCATCCCGAAACCGCCCGAAGCATTGCGGAGCAATGCGGAATTCTATGCGCCGCGCATCCTCTGCTCCTCAGCTCCTCGGAGCTGAATCGGCTGTCCGACAAGGAGCTCATTGCATGTCTGCCTCGTCTTTCGGTGGTTGCCCGTGCCCTGCCCTCGGACAAAAGCCGATTGGTCCGTCTGGCACAGGAGGCGGGACGAGTGGTGGGAATGACAGGCGACGGTGTCAATGACGCGCCTGCTTTAAAACGATCCGATGTGGGCTTCGCCATGGGAAGCGGGACCTCGGTGGCAAAGGATGCGGGAGACATCATCATTCTCGACAACAATCTCTCCTCCATTACCCGCGCGGTGCTATACGGCAGAACCATTTTCAAGAGCATCCGAAAATTCATTACCCTTCAGCTGACCATGAATTTTTGCGCGGTGGGTGTTTCCATGATCGGTCCCTTTATCGGCTTTGATGCGCCTGTGACCATTACCCAAATGCTTTGGATCAATCTGATCATGGATACGCTGGGCGGTCTTGCCTTTGCGGGCGAGGCACCCTCTCCTCGCTTCATGAAGGAAAAACCGAAAAAACGGGAGGAGCCCATTCTCAACGGCTATATGCTCCATCAGATCGTTTTCCTCGGCGGCTTTACCGTAGCGCTCTGCACAGGCTTTCTGCTGATGCCCGCCATTCGCGCTCGCTTTCGTGCCGCTCCCGACCACATTTATCTTTTGACCGCCTTCTTTGTTCTTTTTATTTTCACCTCGGTCTTTAACTGCTTTCATGCCCGAAGCGACCGTCTGCGACTGTTCGCGGGCATCTCCAAAAACAAACCCTTTTTGCTGATCATGAGCGCCATTTGTCTTTTGCAGATCCTTTTTGTCTACCTTGGCGGCAGCGTTTTGCGAACGGTCCCCCTCACCGCCGCCGAGCTTCTCTTTACCTTGGACCTGTCCCTTCTGGTCTTTCCCGCGGAATTTCTTCGGAAGCTTTTGTGGCGACTGGGCGGACACCGTGACGGATTTTAAACTTGATCACTTATTATTGTATCCTATAAATGTGAATAAAAGTTTACGGTGCTACGATTGCTCCGTAAACTTTTTTGTTTTCTTGTTCTAAATTTGCCCTTTCCGTTGACAAACCATCAAAAAAAATATATAATAATTGAGTAATCCCAAAAGGAGGAATTCCATGAAACGAAAATTTCTTTTGCTTTCTCTTTCGGTTTTGCTGGTTCTTTCCCTGCTTCTCACCGCTTGCGGAGATGACTCGGAGGAATCCGGAAACCCCGATGAAACCGAAGGGATCGTCACGCATACCGTTACCTTTGATTCTCAGGGAGGATCCTACATTCCCCCCATCACCGTTCTGGACGGCACCACCGTTCATGAGCCCCCCGCGCCCACACGCGGAAACAGCATTTTTATGGGCTGGTACAACGGAACTCTGAAATGGTCCTTTACCAAAACCCTTCGTGAGGATGTGACTCTGGTCGCCAAATGGGCGGAATCGGAGGATATTCTGGATGCCAGAACCACCGAAAAAGACCAAGCGATCATCACGGGACTGACCTACGGGGTGGATATCACCAAGATCACCTCCTTGGTCATCCCCGATACCTGGCGAGGCTTTACGGTGGTCGGCATTGGCGAGAGTGCCTTTGAGGAGGGCTTTGCGGGCTCTGTCACAAAGATCACCGTCCCCCCTACCGTCACCTCCATCGGCGCGTATGCATTCGCGGATTGCGCCAATGTGACGATCGATCTTTCCACAGCGGCATTGACCGAGGTGGGAGCCTATGCCTTTGCCAACTGCAATCTTCTGAGAGGTGTCTTTCTCGGTGAGGGCTTGACTGTCCTTTCCGATCATGCCTTTATGAATTGCACCGCCCTTTCCTTTGCGGATCTTCCCTCTACCCTGACCCTCATTGATGAAAGCGTGTTTGAGGGATGTGTAAATCTTTCCGCCGTTCTGATCCCCCGTTCGGTCGAGCGGATCGGTCACGGCGCGTTCCGTGATTGCGATGCGCTGAAGACCGTATTTTTCGAGGGCGACCGTGCGACATTTGACCGTCTTCTGGATGAAACCGAGGGCTACAATGAGCCCCTCGTCGCGCTGGCGGACGAGGTACTTTTCTATTCCGAGACTGAGCCGACAGAGTCAGGGAAATACTGGTACTACGACGAAACCCATACTCCCAAAATGTGGGAGACCAAGAATTAAACGATTGAAATCGGCTTTGCCGATAGGAGGTTATCTTGAGCAAAGAATGTAAATCCAATTCCTGTCAAAGAAAAACATCGATCGGCGGACAGGCGTTGATCGAGGGAATCATGATGCGCGGTCCCCATATGACCGCCATGGCGGTTCGCGATCCCGATGGAAAAATCGTCCTTGAAAAAGAGGAAAATTCTGTCGACGGCAAGCGCAAAATCGCCAAGCTCCCCATTATTCGGGGTGTGGTGAATTTTATCGCCTCCATGCGTGTCGGCTACAAGTATCTGATGCGCTCCGCGGAAATTGCCATGCCTGAGGAGGTTACCGAGAAAAAAGAGGAATCCGCCGAGGGTACCGAGGGAGAAGCCAAAAAATCCTCTCTCCTGATGAATGTGATCATGGTGATCGCCTCGGTGTTGGGCATCGCCCTTGCCATCGGACTCTTCATTATGCTTCCGTCCTTCATTTACAAGTGGTGTGCCGAGCTTCTTCCCTTTCTTGCACCAAAGCATCCCGCGCTTCACTCGCTGGTAAAGTCGGTCTTTGAGGGATTTTTGAAGATCGCCGTCCTTGTGGGCTATATGCTTTTGGTTCGTCTGATGAAGGATATTAAGCGTACCTTCCAGTACCACGGTGCCGAGCATAAGACCATCTTCTGCTACGAGCACGGAAAGGAGCTGACCGTCGAAAACGTACGCGGTGAGCGCCGCTTTCACCCCAGATGCGGTACCTCCTTCCTGATCCTGATGCTGATCGTGGGCATCTTTATTTCCTTCCTCATCGACCCCATCAGCATCCTTGCCTTCGGACAGGCTCCCGTTACCTGGCTGCGTGCCTTGATCCGCCTGCTCCTTCTCCCCCTGATGATGGGTCTGGGCTATGAGCTGATCAAAATCGCCGGAAAGTACGATAACCGCTTTACAAGAATTATCTCCGCCCCCGGTATGTGGCTCCAACGCATCACCGTCCTCGAACCCGATGACGATATGATCGAATGCGCTCTGGCAGCATTCAAGGAGGTCATTCCCAAAGAGGAAAAGGAAGATTAATTGGGACTAATTTTTGGTCGCTTTTGAAAAAGCTCCGCAAAACTTTTATTACAAAATATGGCTTGGGGAAACACAGACTCCTCGTCCTTGTGTGACGGGTAGGCGATTGGTTTTTCTCTAAGGTAGAAATCCGTCGGACCCTCGGGCGTCCCGACGGATTTCTTTTCTATTTGTAACGGGGCGTCGAGGACGTCGCCCCCTACAAATGATAGAGGAAAGCCATTGCAACTTTTCTAAATAAACAATCGAATATGCCCTTTGTTTGAATAGGAGACACTGTATCCGT
>JAFVRI010000115.1 GCA_017504335.1 Clostridia bacterium | reverse complement strand
TTTTCTTGTGTTATCATAAAGAAAAACACCATATTGGAGGCATCCTATGATTTACCAAAATGAATATTTGAATGAAATTTCTTTTCCACTCGGAGGGATCGGAACGGGTTCGATCGGTCTTGGCGGAAACGGAACCTTTTTAGACTGGGAAATTTTTAACCGCCCCAATAAAGGAACCATCAATCCTTATACTTTTTTCATCATCAAAGCAGAGTACCCCGACGGTCACTCCACCATCAAAATGTTGCAGGGGGATACTGCCACGCATCTGACGGGACTATACGGCAGAAGCAATTTTTCCAATTTCGGCTTTGGTCCCCGAACCGAGACCATGTGCGGTTTTCCTCATTTTCGTTCGGTCGTCTTTGACGGAGCCTTCCCCATTGCCACACTGACCTTTACCGACCCCGATTTCCCCGCAACGATCATTTTGGAGGCATATAACCCCTTCATTCCGCAGGATTCGAAAAATTCTTCCCTTCCTACCGCTCTCTTTCGGATTCGGATACAGAGCCGTGAGGCCGGTATCCGCTACACCGTGATCTTTTCCGCCCAGAATCCCTTTGAACGAACCCTCAATCATTCGATCAAGGAAGAGAGGCTTTCCATGGTAAAAATGGAGCATGCCGAATGCGGTAAGGATACCAAGGAATACGGAGATCTGACCATCGCCGCCATGGGAGAGGAAACCTTTTCCCAAACCTATTGGTACCGAGTCAGCTGGATGGGCAAGGAAGGGGCAACTACCTTTTGGCGTGAGATCAACGAGGGTACGCTTACCGACCGCGAATACACCGAGCCCTACCGCAGAGACGTAGGCTCTGTGGGCTCTTCCGTCACGCTCGAAGCGGGAAAAGAGGCCACCTTGCGTTTTTCTCTATCATGGAACGTCCCGAATTACGCCCACTACTGGAAATCCACCAACAGCATGGATACCGAGGGAGTCACTTGGAAAAACTATTACGCCACCCTCTTTGAGGATTCCGTGGCAACCGCTCGTTATGCCATGGCACGTGAGGACGAATTTTATCGGAAGACCAAGACCTTCTGTGATCTTCTCCATGGTGCCACCTTGGATCCCGCCATCCTTGACGCCATTTCCGCTACCCTTTCGGTTTTGAAATCCCCCACCGTGATCCGTCTGACCGACGGAACCTTCTGGGGATGGGAGGGCGTCAATATCACCGAAGGCTCCTGTGAAGGAACCTGCACCCACGTTTGGAGCTATGCCTATGCCCTTTGCTTCCTCTTCCCCGATCTGGAACGTTCGATCCGTGAAACCGAATTCAGGTATGATACCGACGAAAACGGAAGAATGGCGTTCCGAACCGCACTTCCCTTGGATGCCCCCCGCAATCCCTTCCGCGCTTGTCTGGACGGACAGATGGCATCGGTCGTCAAGACCTACCGTGAATGGAAGATCAGCGGCGATGACGAGTGGCTGAAAGCCAATTGGCAAACCGTCAAAGCCCTCTTGGCGTACGCTTGGAGTGACAAAAATCCCGATCTATGGGACAGGGATCGGGACGGTATATTGGAAGGACGTCAGCACCATACTCTTGATATGGAATTATTCGGTCCCTCCGCATGGCTGGAGGGTATGTACCTCTGCGCCCTGCGAGCAGGTGAGGAAATGGCTTCCTATCTTGGCGATCAAGAAAGCGCAGACCAATATCGGACTCTGTTTGAAAAAGGAGCCGCCTTTACCAAGGAACAGCTCTTTAACGGTGAATATTTCATTCAAAAAATCAATTTGAAGGATCACAGCTACATCGACCTCTTTGATTCACCCGAATACTGGAATGGGGAGCGAAACGAGCTGAATTATCAGATCGCCGAGGGCTGTGAGATCGATCAGCTGCTCGGTCAATGGCACGCCGCCATCTGCGGTCTTGGAGATCTCTTCGATCCCGACCAAAGAAAGATCGCACTTGCAAATATGTACCGCTATCTCTATAAATCCTCTATGCGAAACTTCCCAAACGCATGGCGCGTCTTTGCCGCTAACGACGAGGGAGGCGCCGTCATGTGCGACTATCCCAAAAAGGTTTACCGTCCCGTACTGCCCATTCCATACAGCGATGAGTGCATGACCGGATTTGAGTATGCCTTTGCGGGCATGCTGATCAAGGACGGCTTTGAGGAAGAAGGCCTTACGGTCATTCGATCCATCCGTGACCGCTATGACGGCAAAAAGCGCAATCCGTGGAACGAGATCGAATGCGGAAGCAACTATGCCCGTCCCATGGCATCCTTTGCCCTTCTCCCCATTTACGCGGGAATGGAATTTGACCTGCCTCACGGTCACGTAGGATTTTCTCCCATCCATGAGGGTGACTTCCGATGTCCATGGAGCCTCGGTAGCGCTTGGGGAGGCTTCGAGCGCACTGAAACGGGTGCCACGATTACGATCTGCGACGGCACGCTTACGTTGCGTTCCTTGACCTTAGGGGGAATTGGAAGGATCCGTGTTCTCATCGCGGACGGAAAAGATATCGCCTTTACGCAAATCGGAGATACCCTGACCTTTGATTCTGTTGATATTCGTACAAGCTTGGAGGCAATCCGATAAAAACCAATACACACGGCGGGAGCAAGCTCCCGCCCTACCAAGAAAGGGATCTCACCGTTTTATACGGTTATGTCTCACACTACGTAGGGCGGGGGCTTGCTCCCGCCGTTTTCTATTCGAGTCCCAACAGCCAAGTCACGGAAACCTTCAATATACGTGCCAATTCCCGCAACTCATAATCGGCGACAAACCTCGTTCCGATCTCAATTCTGGAAACACTGTCCCGCTCCATAATGATTCCCGCCACCTGAAGTTGAGCCGCAAGATCGCTCTGCGTCATTCGATGCTTGCATCTTGCCTCATGCACACGATCTCCACATATGTTTTTTCTTCCATTATAATCATAGATTTTCACAATTACCTCCAAAATTCGATAAAGTTCAGAATTTATCTTGACTTTAACATATTTTCGGTATATAATTGTGTTAAAGATAAGAATTTATGATCTTATTTTCAATATAGAAAGGAAAAACAAAATGAAAAAACATTTCATCCTCTATTTGTGCGCTATCATTCTGGCTCTTTTCATGATTTTGACCGGATGCGATGCACCGTCGGAAGAATCATCGAATGATCCCCAGAATGAACCGCTGGACACATACACCGATACAGAGTTGGAAACACCGTCCCTTACCGAATGTTCCCATGTTTGGCAAAATGCAACTTGCACAGAACCCAAAACTTGTTCTATTTGCAAAAAATCAGAAGGGCAAGCACTTGGTCACTCTTGGATAGATGCATCCTGCGAAAATCCTAAAAGTTGCTCTGTTTGCAAAAAATCAGAAGGGCAAGCACTTGGTCACTCTTGGATAGATGCATCCTGCGAAAATCCTAAAAGTTGCTCTGTTTGCAAAAAATCAGAAGGGCAAGCACTTGGTCACTCTTACAACGAATCAATTATCGACAATGCCACATGTAAAGAAAATGGCAAAAAACAATATCTTTGTTCAGTTTGTCATCACTCGTACGAGGAATCCTACTCTTTACCAGCATATGATGCAACTGCAATACACGATATGTATACGGAAATTGTGGGAGAGATTATCACCTTTGATAAATCAGGAAAAGAATTAGCAATTGGAAGTTGCTTCGTATATAGCTCGGACGGAAAAATCATTACAAATTTTCACGTAGTTGAAGATGCCTTCTCTATAAAAGTAATTATTTCCAATATTACCTATAATATCCAGTATATTATCGCCTATGATAGAGACATTGATATTGCGGTACTAAAAATCAATGCAACAAACCTAAAAAAAGCTAAGATATGCAAAGCATCCCATGCTGTGGGACAAGATGTGTACGCCTTTGGTAGCTCCAAGGGTTTAACCGCTACGTTTTCAAGAGGTATTATTACATATTCTGATCGGGCATTGGACGATGTCCACTATATTCAACATGATGCCGCAATTTCATCCGGAAATTCGGGTGGTCCCCTCATCAACCAATATGGAGAGGTGATTGGGATCAACACTTTATCCGTGCGTGATTCCCAAAATTTGAATTTGGCAATCAGTATTTCTGAATTATTAAATTTAAGAAACACCCAGAAACTTACGCTATCTCAGTTTCATCAAAAAGAATGTGACCCAGTAACAAAACTCGAAAATTTTATTAGAAAAAATGGTACCTACAAAACCTCATCTAGCGGAAATTACTATGTAGTAAACCTTGGTTATTCTTATATCTCAGATGAAACTATTTCTCGATATGCATACTTGTTTATTGGAGATAACTACGAAGATAGCTACATTACTTTAGATATTTCATACTCCGGTAATTATGTCTATTTCAAAATAACTGATTTGGATTCCATTTACAGTTGGAATTATTTCAGTGATGACGACTATCGAATGTCCGGAATATTATACGCTAACACATATGATGACAACACTTTGCTTGGATATAATAGTAACAATATTTATAGCTCATCTTTGCGCTCAACTATACGAGAAATTGCCTCTTCTATGATGTCTATCCTTCTTTCAAACATAACGGAAGATTTTGAAGCGATTAACGTTACAGCCGAGGATCTTGGTTTTATCCATTACTAAATTCTCGTATCTATAATATTTTTCGTATTCTAAAAAAACTGATCTACATACTAAAGTAGTACGTAGATCAGCTTTTTATTTAAAATGCCCTTGCGCCTTCCGATACTGCCCCGGGGACATACCGCATTGGGCTTTGAACACGGAACCGAACTGGGAGAGTGAACCGAAGCCCGACAAAAAGCAGGCATCGGAGACCGAAAAACCGTTGGCAAGCAGAGCTTTGGCATGACTCAGGCGAAGTCTTGTGAGCATGGCGAGATACCCTTCCCCCGTCACACGGCGAAACAGCTCGCTGAAATAGGACGGGTGGTACCCCGCCTCCGCCGCCAATCGTTCCAGAGAAACAGGCTCCCGAAAATGAAGCTCCATGTACATAATGGCTCTCTTGATCCCTCGGCTTTGTTCCCCGCCAAGGGAGGCATCGTTCGAATAATTTTGTCGGAGAATGCACCGCAAAAGATATTGAAGCAACGGCTTTTGGCAATCGCCGTCGATCCTGTATTCATGCAGCAAAAGCTCCGCCGCCTTAACAATCCGCTCATAGTCTTCTTCATCCATTGCGTACGCCCGCTCGGTATGCTGCGACATCAACAGTGCCAAATCCTTCTCATCGATCATTTCCTCGTCAAAGGTAACATTGAGCAGTCGGGTAAACCGATCCACCTCCAGATCGTGAAAATCGGTAGAGGTCAAAAGAAACACGGGATACTCGGTCATTTCATAGGTCACGTCGTTGACCCTACTTCTTCCCGATCCCGACAAAAGGATTTCGATCTCAAAAAAGCTGTGCCAATGAATGGGGAAATCCTTCTCGACCGTATGCTCCTCCACCACCAAGTGCTTCCCCTTAGGCACACGCAATCGTTGATATTCCTTCGGTCTCATTTCACCCTCCTATCTTTGAATCAAGTCCATTATACATGATAAATTTGGTTTTGTAAAGAATAATCCGAAAATTCCGTTTGTTTTTTCTGTTATATCAGTAGAAAGCATCTCTTCCATGCGTTATAATGGTGATAACAAGCGCTAGGAGGTATACAATGATAACACAATCTCTCAACGGTATATGGCATCTGCGTGGCAAACGGCAAGGAATCGAAGAAGATCCTCTTCTCAATCTGTCCGCCACGGTACCCGGCTGTGTTCAGCTGGATCTTTCCCGCGAGGGCTATCTGCCCGCTGATCTTTATATGGGCGAAAACATTCTCGAGACCGAGAGGTTCGAGGATTATGAATGGTGGTACGAACGTAGCTTCACCGCTCCCGCTGAAAAGAAGAACGTATTTCTCGTCTTCGAAGGTGTGGACTGCCTTGCTGAGTATTTTCTCAACGGTGTGAAAATCGGTGAGAGTGACAATATGTTCATTGCCCATGAATTTTGCTTGGACGGATATTTGAAGGAGGGAGAAAACACCCTGACCGTTCATCTCCGTTCCGCTCTTGTAGAGGCGCAGGACAAGGATTACACCCTGAAAATGCTCACCGACAGCCACGGCAGATACGAAAAGCGCTATTTGCGCAAGCCCAATCACTCCTACGGCTGGGATATTATGCCCCGCGCCGTTACGGCGGGGCTTTGGCGCGAGGTTCGCTTGGAGGTTCGGGATGCCATCTATCCCACCCAGACCTTCTTCCGATTCTTCCGCAATCAGATCCGCTTTTTCTACACCCTCGCCTGCGATTTCCGCGATCTTGCGGATGCGGAACTGGAACTGGTGGGTTCTTGCGGAGAGGACAGCCAATTCGAGGCTCGTTTTTCCGATCTTAAAAAATTCGGTCAGCTGACATTTTCCATTCCAAATCCCAAAAAATGGTTTCCCTACGGCTACGGCGAACCCAACGTATATGACGGATTTCTCCGCATTTATAAGGCGGGCAAGCTGATTCACGAAGAGTCCTTCTCCTTCGGCATTCGTGATGTGGTATTGGATCGCAGACCTTCGTTCGGCAATGACGAGGGACAATTTCGTTTCCTTGTGAACGGTGTCGAGGTCATGTGCAAGGGTACCAACTGGGTTCCCTTAGACGCCTTTCACTCCCGTGATGCGGAGAGACTGGACCGAGCTTTGGAGTTACTCAAGGACATCGGATGCAACATCGTCCGCTGTTGGGGCGGTAACGTATATGAGGATCACAAATTCTTCGATTTCTGTGATAGAAATGGAATCATGGTCTGGCAGGATTTCGCCATGGCATGTGTCTATCCTCCCGAGACCGAGGAGTTCAAGAAAGCACTGGAAAAGGAAGCCACCTTCATCATTCGCAAGCTGCGCAACCATCCCTCTTTGGTCGTTTGGTGCGGAGACAATGAGATCGACTCCTGTGCCCGCCCCGAATACAACCCCAACACCAATCCTCTGACTCGTGAAGTTCTTCCTAAGTGCGTGGAGCTGAACGACATCGGCAGACCTTATCTGCCAAGCTCCCCCTATATTTCCGCAGAAGAATACCGCGCAGGCTATCGGGCGCAGATGCTTGGCTCCCGATTGGTTGAGGATCATCTGTGGGGTCCCCGCGATTATTACAAGAGCGAATTTTACAAGAGCAACCTTGCCCATTTTGTCAGCGAAACGGGCTACCACGGCTGTACCTCTTGGGAATCGGTGAAGAAATTCATCACCTCCGAAAATCTTTGGGGTGACATCACCAATCCCGAATGGGTGCTTCATTCCAGCGATCAAAAAGGAAACTCTGCCCGAATTCTTCTGTTGGCGGAGCATCTGAAGCAGCTCTTCGGCAGAGTGCCCGAGGATCCCGAAACCTTCGTACTTGCTTCTCAAATTTCCCAAGCCGAGGCGGACAAGTATTTCATTGAACGAATGAGAGTCAATCGCCCCCGCAAAACGGGCATCATCTGGTGGAATCTGTTGGACGGATGGCCTCAGTTCTCGGATGCGGTGGTGGACTATTACTTTGAGAAGAAGATCGCCTACTCCTACATCAAGCGTGCGCAAGCCCCCTTCACGGTTGCCGCCGACGAGCTCGTCAACTGGAAGCTTCCCATCTATGCCTGCAACGATACCCTTGACGTGAAGAACGGTCATCTGACGGTCAAGGATGCCGAAACCGAAAAGATTCTTTATGAAGGCGAATTTACCGCCAAGGAGAACGCAAGCACCTTGATCACCGCTCTGCCGGTTTATTATTCTGAGCATAAGATTCTGATCTTTGAATGGGATGTAAACGGTGAGCGTGGCTTCAACCACTACCTTTGCGGATTCCCTCCCTTCTCCCTTGACTTTTATCGGAAGATCATGAATCGTTACGGACTGTGAGGTTTTATATGTATCTATTAGGGTTTGACATTGGCGGCACCAAGTGTGCCGCAGTAACCGCAAATTGGGACGGAGAAACAATCGAACTGCTCGAAAAGAAGCAGATCAAAACCGATCACACTCAATCTCCCGATGCTGTAATTGACCGTCTCATGGATCTGGCAGACGGACTGCTTCTTCATACCCCCGATACCATCGGAATCTCCTGCGGCGGTCCTTTGGATTCTCAGAAGGGCATCATTCTGGGTCCTCCCAATCTTCCCGGATGGGATCACGTGGAGATCGTTCAAAGGATCCGATCTCATTACGGTGCTCCCACTCATCTTCAAAACGATGCCAATGCCTGTGCCGTGGCGGAATGGAAGTTCGGTGCGGGTCGAGGAACGAACAACATGATCTTTCTGACCTTTGGCACGGGACTGGGGGCAGGACTCATTCTGAACGGAACCCTTTATGAAGGAACCAACGGAAATGCGGGAGAGGTCGGACATATCCGCCTTGCCGAGACGGGTCCCGTCGGTTACGGAAAGATCGGCTCTTTTGAGGGCTTTTGCAGTGGCGGCGGAATCGCACAGCTGGCTTTGCAAATCGCAAATGAACAGCCGACCCGTCCTCTTTATTACCCGATCGGTGCAAATTCCGAGGACGTAACCGCCAAATCGGTGGCGGATGCGGCAATGGCGGGAGATCCGATCGCTTTGGAGGTATTCCGCATTTCGGGTAGCTATCTTGGGAAAGGGCTTTCCCTTCTCATTGACATTCTCAATCCCGAGCGCATCGTTATCGGAAGCATCTTCGCCAGAAGCCGATCGCTGCTTTGGGAGTCGGCACGTGCCGAGATCGAACGGGAAGCCCTTCCCTTTTCGGCAAGCTGCTGCCAAGTCCTCCCCGCTGAGCTTGGCGATCAGATCGGCGACTATGCCGCCATCGCAACAGCATTGCTGTAAATTCAAAAGAGCGGTTACCGCATGGTAATCGCTCTTTTGAATTTTTATATATCATACCGTTCCGAGACCTCGCGGGCATATTCCCGTGGGGTCTTGTTCATTTTTCGCTTGAACACGAAGCTGAAATAGGACTGGCTGGAAAATCCGCATTCAAAGGCGATTCTCGTCAGAGTCAGGTCGGTACTGACCAAAAGATTCACCGCCTTTTTGATCCGTGCCTCTTCCACATAATCCCGCAGGGTCATGCCCGTGGATGCCTTAAAGGTATTGTGAAAATGAATGGGACTGAGAGAAACGTGCGCCGAGACCCGCTCCAAGGAAAGATCCTCGGTGAGATTTTCCTCGATGAAGGCAAGAGATTTTTCGATGATCGCATGATTGTTGTGCTTGGCACCGCTCTGCCCACTTCTGCTCGCTTCTCGATTCATAGCGTAGATCAACTGCAAAAGAAGTCCTTGCAAAAGGATCTCATCGGATTTTAGCTTGGTGTCATACAAACGGCAGATCTCCCGAAACAGCCTGACATATTCCTTTCTCCGATCGGTTACGAAATAGTTCGGCATATCCGTCAGAAGCTCCGCCAATGCCCCCTCCTTCACGATCATATGCACGTAATAACACTTATACGGCACACGGGTATGACGTGACTGACCCGGCTTCGCGCAAACCACCAGCTCAGGGACAATGGGATGACGCTCCCGATCCAAAAAGGAGACCCCGCCCGCCTCCAACGGAAGCTCCAATTCGAACATGGTAGTCTTGCGGGTAGGAGTGATCTCTCTGCCCTTGACGGCAAGGGCAGAATTGTAGATTCCCGCCGCCACGATCTCCGGCAATACGATTTTTTCCATATATTCCTCTTTTACAGTAATATTTCAAATAAAAACAATAAAATTATGAAAGTATTTCCCTAAGAATTATAATACAATAAAATCAACAATCTGTCAAGAGGAGGATATCATTTTATGAAAATCACCTGGCTCGGTCAGGCAGGACTGCTCTTTGAAGGCCCGTCGCTGACCGTCATGATCGATCCCTATCTTTCGGACTGTGTGGCAAAGGTTAACCCCGAAAACGCCAGACGGGTTCCTGTGGACGAGACGCTCTTTGATCTCTCGCCCGATGTGATGCTCTTCACCCACGACCATCTGGATCATTACGATCCCGAAACCGCCCCCCGTTTTCTTTCCAAAACCGAAAAGAAAATGACCGTTCTCTGCCCCACCTCGGTATGGCAGAAGGCAAGACGCTGCGGCGGCGGACACAATTATGTGGAGTTCAACCGTCACACAGAGTGGACCGAAGGGGATCTTCGTTTCACCGCCGTGAAGGCGACCCATAGCGACCCGTATGCCATCGGTGTGCTGATTGAGGATCTTGCTGAGGGAAAGACCTATTACGTAACGGGCGACACCCTTTACAATTCCGAGATCTTTGCCGACCTTCCCAAGCGCATCGACGTGATCTTCCTTCCCGTCAACGGTCTTGGCAACAACATGAACATGACCGATGCCGCCCGTTTTGTAAAGGATAGCGGAGCCCGTCTCGCGGTTCCCTTCCATTGCGGTCTGTTTGACGACCTTGATCTGAACCAATTCCCCCATGAACCCAAAATCACACCGAATTTTTATAAGGAGATCAAACTGAAATGAAAGTTACCGACATCAAAACATTTGCCGTAGACTGCTTCCGCACCAACTGGGTCTTTGTCAAGGTTTATACCGATGAGGGCATCACGGGTGTAGGTGAGGCAACCCTTGAGTACAAGGAAAAGGCGCTCATTGGCGCCGTAGAGCACATTAAGGAATATTTGGTTGGCAAAAATCCTCTGACCATCGAAAAGCATTTTCACGACATTTACCGCGACGCATACTGGCGCGGAGGACCCGTTCTCATGTCCGCACTTTCCGCGGTAGAGATGGCACTTTGGGATATTCTCGGAAAATCCCTCGGAGTCCCCGTTTATCAGCTGCTGGGCGGCAAGGTCAATGAGAAGGTTCGCATTTACGTAAACGGCTGGTTTGCGGGTGCCAAGGAGCCTGAGGAATTCGGTGAAAAGGCAAAGATCGCCGTTCAGCGCGGCGTAACCGCCATGAAATGGGATCCCTTCGGCAAAAACTATCTGAATATTTCCAACGCGGATCTGGACAAGGCTCTGCGCAACATTGCCGCTGTCCGTGAGGCAGTAGGCGACAAGGTGGATCTTCTGATTGAGGGTCACGGACGCTTCAACATTGCTACGGGTATCAAGATCGCAAAGGAGCTGGAGCAGTTCAAGCCCATGTTCTTTGAGGAGCCTACCCCTCCCGACAATCTGGATGCCCTCAAGGCCGTCAAGGACAAATCCCCCGTTGCCATTTCCGCAGGCGAGCGTCTCTACTCCCGTTGGGATTATAAGAAGATGTTTGACCTGATGGCAGCCGACTACATCCAGCCCGATATTTCCCACGCAGGCGGTATCATGGAGCTGAAGAAGATCGCTGCCGAGGCAGAATGCCGTTATATCGCATTCGCTCCTCACAATCCCTCCGGACCCGTTGCCAATGCCGCAACCCTGCAGCTGGCAGCAACCTGCCCCAATTTTGAGATCCTTGAGATCATGTATTCCGATGTGGAGTGGAGAAAGGATGTCACCAACGAATCCTTGGAATACAAGGATGGCTTCATTACCATTCCCGACCGTCCCGGTCTTGGCATTGAAATCGATGAGGAGGCTTGCCTCGCACACCCCTATCAGCCCCACACCCTTCGTCATTACACGGGCGCTCTGACCGACATCCGCCCCGCAAAATCCGAATTTTATTTCTGAGAGGTAGCAGCATGAAAACAGCATTGATTACAGGCGCTTGCATCAATACGGGCGTTGCCATTGTAGAAAAATTTGCTCAAGAGGGCTACAACGTGGTCTTCACGGGAAGAAATATGGAAAAGGTTCATGCCGCAGAAGCAGCATATCGTGAAAAATTCCCGAACGTACAGATCATCGGCTATCATATGGACTCCCTTCTGGATGAGAGAACCGTAGACGAGCAAGCGGTAACCGATCTCTTCAACGATCTGGATGCCAAGGGCATCTTCATCGAGGCACTGGTTCTGAATGCCGCCGATCAGGGTCTTGGCATGAAGATCTTTGAAAATCCTCTGACCGATATGATGAAGGTCATCAACACCAACGTGGTATGGAATTTCTGCCTTTGCGAGCATGCTGCCGCACGCATGAAGGAACAAGGAGGCGGAAACATCATTTTCGTGAACTCCAACACCGCCTACCGCGCCATTCCCGACCGTGTGGCATACGTTGCCTCCAAGGGAGGTCAGCTCGGTCTGATGAGAGCCCTCGCGCTGGATCTCGGCAAGTACAACATTCGTGTCAACGCCATTCTTCCCGGCATGATCAAGACCGACCGTTGGGAAAAGAACCCCGACTTTTACAAGGATGTTCCCTCTCGGTTTACTCCCATCGGGGACGTTGCCGTAGGCGAGGATGTTGCTGACGCCTGCTGGTATTTCGCCGCTCACGCCCGCAACACCACGGGTGCCGAGCTTGTCCTGGACGGCGGCAACACCATTCAGCTCTATCCCATTATTCCCAAGAACTGAGGCTCGGGGATGTGGGGGCGGGTCGCTTTTGATAAAAACGAACTCTGCTTCGTAGCAAAAAACTGCGTTTTTTTGCTACAAAAACCTTTCATACACATTATTTTTTGATCCTTATACATCCTCCTCGTCATTATTTTTTATAAAACATCATTGTCTTTTTCTAAGGTAGAAAGTCGTCGGACTGCATTGCTTACGCATGCCACCGACGACTTTCGTTTTCGTTTTTTTATGAGGTTCCCATGTGTACCAGCCGATATTGGCTCAGCGACACTCCCTTGTGGTATCGAAAAAATTTGTATAGCAGCTCCACGGAAGAAAAATCTAACCGTTTGGCAATATCTCCCGGTGACAAGGTTTCCACGCGACACAGCTGCTCAATCTCCCAAATTCTTGCCATAGCAATCCGTGTTCCTACGCTTTTTCCGCTTGCCATACGAAAGACACGATTCAGATGCTCTCGGGTACATCCCACGGCACTCGCCACCTCCTCCACCGAGATCGCCCGCGTAGCATTTTTATCAATCCAGTCCAACGCTTTCTCATAAATAAAAATGCTTTTTGATTCTGAAAAGACGATTCGATTCGCTTCATTTAGGAGCACAAGCAGCATCGCCTCCTTCGTCCCAGGCAAGGAAGAGCAATACTCATGACAAGAATACAGATTTTCCGCCATCTCCCTCATCACGGAGTGCTGCAAAACACCCGATATTCCCGTTTACGAATCATGGAAAATTCATAAGAATAGTCAAACATGACGCAAAGCCATTGTGATCCTTCTTTGATTTGCAACTTTACATTGGACAGCCGAGGAAACAAGATCATATCTCCCTTTTTTGCCACCCGGTTGTCTATGACCATCTCTCCCGTCAATAAGTAATACAAACAATAGGAGCCTGCCGTATTGATCTGTTCGGTACGTTCAATTTCTGCTCGACACTTTATACAGTAAAAGAGATTGACACTGTAGGACACGATGCTTCGGTCCTCAGCGTCGTAGTTTCTTGCTGCGCTAACAATTTGAAGCATATCACATTTTCTCCTTTTTTTACGTATTTTCCATTGACGGTCTTCTTGGTGTATGATAAAATTATAACAGAATGGATCTATCTTTTCAAGTGTTTGAGAGGTTTTTTATGAAAGAAATCATAATTCGAAAAAAATATCTCATTTTTCCCGTAAACACCTACGGAAAATACAAGCAGGTCAAATTCAAATCAGAGGGCAACACGGTTTACCGCCTAAACGTAAAGCTGGATGCTATCGCCCCCGATTTTCATGCCTTTGTGGATATGTCCCGATTTATGGGTATGACGCTCGCCTTAATCATCGATCCCTGGGTGGAGGTGGAAATTGGCGAATCCGACACCATGGATCTGCCCAATCTCTATTCCGAGCCCTTCCGCCCCACGGTACATTTCACCACCAAAAACGGATGGATTAACGATCCCAACGGTCTGATCTATCTGGACGGTATTTACCATATGTTCTATCAGCACAATCCCTGCGAACCCAATTGGGAAAATATGCACTGGGGTCACGCCGTATCCACGGATCTCCTGCATTGGGAGGAGCAAGACATCGCGCTCTATCCGGACGACGGAGGTCTAATGTACTCAGGCAGTGCCATCCAAGACACGAACAATCTGCTCGGACTTCAAGCGGGCGAAACACCTACAACGCTTCTCTTCTACACCTCCACCAAACCCTTCATGCAAAATATTGCCTATTCCACTGACGGCCTGAAAACCATTCACAAATACGAGGGAAATCCCGTGGTACCGAAAATCATCCACGGAAACCGCGACCCAAAGGTGGTCTTTTGCGAGGAGCTAAATGCCTACGTCATGGCACTCTATCTCAAAGGAAACAACAACGAGACTTATGCCCTTCTCAAATCTCGCAATTTAACCGAATGGACTCTTCTTCAGGAGATCGAAATGGCCGGAGAAAACGAATGCCCGGACTTTTTCTCTCTCCTCGGTCCGAATGGGGAAAAGAAATGGGTGCTGATGGGCGCTCGAAACCGCTATCTGGTGGGAGATTTCAAGCGAGGAACATTCATCCCTTGTCAGCCGATCCTCGGAATCCAATATAACAGTCGAGACTATGCAGGTCAAACATTTTCCAATCTTCCCGACGGCAGAATCGTTCGTATGACCTGGGACAGGTGGACACTCCACACCCCTCCCTTCTCGGGGCAGATGGGAATCCCCATGGAGCTTCATCTGGAAAAACACAAGAATACATATCTTGTCACCGTTCATCCCATCGAGGAGCTGAAAAAGCTAGTGCGACGGACTCAGATCACCAAGATTCCATCCTCGGATACCGAGGAATGCGTTCTTCCCATGGAGGATGCTGCTACCCTCATTGATATCCTTGGAGACTATCCCACCGCAGGAACACTTTCGCTGAAAGTCTTTGGAATTTCCCTGACCTTTGATTTTGAAAAGGGGATCTGTATTGGGGACAAAAACAAAGAGCTCTTTCCCATCTCTCTTTTTAAAGATCGCTTTGAGCTTCATATGTTGATCGACCGCTGTAGCACTGAGATCTTCTTGGACGGAGGTCGGGTCTTCTCCTGCCTTTCCGAGCCTGCTTATATACCCGACCGAAACATTCCTGTTCTGCGATTGAAGTCCACCGCCCCCTTCCGAGAAAACACCGTTCTCGTTTCGTCCTTGGAGTCTATATGGAACAAAGAAAATTGAAAATTCTTTCCTTTGGAGAGATCATTTGGGACATTTTTCCCACCCACGAAAGCCTTGGGGGAGCTCTTTTGAATTTTGCTGCCCACGCCGCCATGCAAGGTGTAGAGTCGCATCTCGCATCCGCAGTGGGAGACGATCTCTTGGGAAAAAAAGCCAAAGCCGAGATCGCGGCGCTCGGGTTGTCCGTGGATCGTCTTTCGGTCTGCGAGTTGCCCACAGGAAAGGCAGAAATCCAATTGAATGAGCAATCTATTCCTACCTTCTGTATCCATTTTCCCTCGGCGTATGATCGCATCCATCTTGAGGGAATAAGAGAGGACTACGATCTGCTGGCAATTGGCTCCTTGGCACTCCGCAGACAGGAAAACCGTCGCACCTTGACGTCATGGATGAAGGAAAATCCTCTCTGTCCCGTCTTTTGTGATCTCAATTTACGTGCGCCTCACTACGATCGGGAAGGAATTCTCTTCTGCCTTTCCCACGCCCACTATCTCAAGCTCAGCGCGGAGGAGCTTTGGACAGTGAATAAGCTTTTGTTTGACACGACTCTGTCCGAGGAGGATTCCCTACGCCGTCTTTGCCACTCCTATCCCACCATCAGGCTCGTGGCACTGACCAAAGGAGCGGAAGGCTCAGTCGCTTATACTCCTTCGACCGACATCATCCTCTCTGCGCCCGCCCACAAGGTCGAAGTGGTCTCCACAGTTGGAGCAGGAGACAGCTACAGCGCCACCCTGATGACACATCTCCTGAAGGGCTATCCCCTCTCGGAGTGCCTCTATCGCGCATCCTTGGTCAGCGCGCTGACCTGTGCCTCTCCCATGGCAATTCCCTCCTATGATCCCTCGGTCTTTTGGGAGACATGATTGACCTCAAACAAGAAAAGCCACCCTCTACATTCCATAAAAAACCCGTCGGTGGCGCAGCAGCCGTCCGACGGGTTTCTACTTTAGAGAAAAAAGTTAAAATATTCAATATGCAAAGACGAGGAACCTTTGTAAAATCAATAAATATTTTGTATGAAAAGTTTTTGCGGAGCTTTTTTCAAAAAGCGACCCTCGTCCTCGTGTTCTCGGAATCCCCTTAAATCGCTCTGCACTTGAATTCTTCATCGGCGCGGACGATCAGCTCGCCCTCGCCCAGGTCACACTCAAAGTTCTCGGTATTGACCTGAATCCCGTCTGACCAAGCGCGAATGAGAGCATCTCCCTTGAAGCCCTTGACCTTGACGTTCTCAAAATTGATCGCCTTGCAATGCGCCACGCGAAGCATGGGCGTATCTTCTGCACCTTCCGCATAGGTATAATCCACGTTTCTGAGGGTGATCTCCATGGGGCACTCCTCGATTCCGTAAGCGGTCAATCCCATCTTCACGCCCTCGATTTGGATGTTCTCAAAGGTAATATCGGTAGGAGGGGTACCTCTCTGCCAGGACTCATTGCCCGACAGGTTCAGATGAAGCATACGGTCCGCGTTCTTGACGGTACAGTTGCGGATCAAAACCTTGCCCGCAGGTCTGCGAACGGGCAGATCGTCGGTGACGAAGTTGGTCCAAAAGCTGAGCATATTGTTTCTTCCCTTTTCGGAAACCATCACCCCCGCAACCTTTTCCTCACGGCTAAAGGAGCCGCGGAATTGGTAAGGACAGGGTCCCCAAATGTTGCAGTTTTCCACCAGAATATTGTTTCCGCCGTAACGGAATGCCGAGCAAGCCGAGCTGATCTCACAGTTGCGGATCACCACGTCCAGATTATCAAAGCCCGCCACGCAGTCATCTCCCGTGATCAGCTTACAGTCGGTCATCAGCACGTTGGAGCATGCTCTGGTATGAAGGGCATCATGTCCCGCATAAACCGTCAGGTGATCAAAGGTCACGTTTTCGGATTGGAAGATGGCATGTGCCCAGTTTCCCGCCTGCTCAATGGTATAGCCACGGAAGGTCACATTCTTACAGAAGTGCATATTGATGCCGTGCGGTCCGCGGTATTTCTCCTCGCCCTCTGGATCAAAGGGGTTCCGTCCGTCGATCTTCGATCCCTTCTCTCCGATCACGGCAATGTTTTCCGCATAGGCAGCACGAATGATCCCGTAGTTCCAATAGCTTCCCGCAGTGTAAAGATGTACCTTAAATCCGCCTCCCATCTCGGTCCATTGACGGGGGGTGTACCAAAGCGCACGGGTATTCTGCTCCTCGGGCAGAGGCTCCAAGGGATCGGAATTGATGTGCAGATAGTCCGCGGGATCCTTGCTTCCCAAAAGGGTCGCGTTCTCCATCAAGTGCAGGGTGGTGTTGCTTCGAATACGGATGTCGCCCGTCACAAAACTCATGCCCGCGGGCACGATGACCTCTCCGCCTCCTGCCAAAAAGCAAGCATCCAACGCCTTTTGAATGGCATCGGTCTGGGCGGTGTCCACGCCGCTGACCGCACCGAAATCAAGAATGTTAAACTGATTTTTCATAATCGCTTCTCCTTTGATATTGATGATCCCATTATACCATATTTTTTCTTTTTTGCAAAGATATTTCCGTCAAAAAGCCGCTTTTTTTCAAAAGCGGCTTTTCTCCTGTTTTTACTTTACCAAAGAATATGCGTCCTCGTCGCAGATCACGGTCACGTCGGGGTGCAGACGAAGGAGAGAAGCGGGGCAACGGGTGTTCAGGTTGCCGTTGAGCATTGCCTTGACTGCATCTGCCTTGTCCTTACCGGATGCCAGCATGACTACCTTTTTTGCCTTGAACACGCTCTGGATGCCCATGGTCAATGCGTGCTTCGGCACGTCTGCCTCGGATGCGAAGAAACGGGCGTTTGCGACAATGGTGCTGGGGGTCAGGGCGGTCAGGTGGGTAAAGGGGATCAACTCGCCGTCGGGCTCGTTGAAGCCGATGTGTCCGTTCCGTCCAATGCCGAGAAGCTGCATATCAATGCCGCCCATTGCGTCGATCTTTTCCTCATATGCCTGACAGAAAGCATCGGTATCCTTTGCCGTTCCGTCGGGAACCATGGTGTTTGCCTTGTCGATGTTGACACGGTCAAACAGCTGCTTGTTCATGAAATAACGGTAGCTCTGATCGTTCTCGGGGGAAATGGGATAATACTCGTCCAGATTGACGGTGCGTACCGCAGCAAAGTCTACCTCGCCGCGCGCATTTGCCTCGGCAAGCTTTCCGTAAAGGCCCTCAGGGGTGGAACCCGTTGCCAGACCAAGCACACTGTCGGGCTTGCTCTTGATCTGAGCGGCAAAGATCTCTGCCGCACGGGCAGACATTTCTTCATAATTTTTTACAACCAGAATTTTCATAAAAATTCTCCTTCTTTCATTTTTTCGCATTTATTGTATCATGCTTATCCAATCTTGTCAATCCCATGATTTGCAGAATTTTTAGCTCTTTTTTGGGATCTGTAC
>JAFVRI010000019.1 GCA_017504335.1 Clostridia bacterium | reverse complement strand
ACCGTTCATAGGCGGCGCATGTTTCGATCCCCACCCGTTCCAGCAGTTTGATTCCTTCACAAAGCCCCGCAATCGCGAGAGTTGGCAGGGTCCCGACCTCGTATCGCTCGGGAAGCTGGTCAGTCATTGCTCCGTCCAAAGAATACAGACCGTTCCCCCCTTCCATCAGGGTTTCGGGAGCAATTCCCTTTCCGAGCAGAAGCATACCGCATCCTTGGGGACCTAACAATCCCTTATGTCCCTGTACACAAAGGGCATCGATTCCCCACTCATCCACCCGAATGGGAAGATGCCCTGCGCTCTGTGCGCCATCCACCACAAACAGGATGCCATGCTTATGACATATTTCCGCCATTTTCCGAATGGGCATTTCCGCGGAGCAAATGTTGGACATATGGGTACAGGCAACCAACCTCGTGTTTTTTTGCAGTAGCTTCTCTAAATTTTCACACACCGTTCGCTCCGTAACGGCAGCGATCTCCGCACCGCTTCGAAGCACATCCATCGTAATCGTTCCCGCCTGCTCCATCCGATAGAGAGGACGCCACACGGCGTTATGCTCCAAATCCGAAAGGATCACGTGATCTCCCTCGCGAAGCGTTCCCTTCAGGGCAAGATTCAAGGCATAAGTTGTATTCATGGTAAACAGAACCCGTTCCGGATCCCCCACCCCAAAGAACGATGACGCACGCTCTCGACACTCATAGACCTTCTCCGCCGCTTTCATAGAAAGGGCATGCGCTCCTCGTCCGGGATTCCCGCCATAATCCCGAAGACACCGTATGACTTCGTTCCGCACAGTCAGCGGCTTCGGATAGGTGGTTGCCGCATGGTCCAGATAGATCAATCCGTTCCGTTCCATTGCTTCACCGAGATCCGAGACACCTCCAGTATATGGCGCACATTCCGTTCCTGCTCGCAGGAAAACGAGAGCGCGTATGCACAGCCGTGACGGGAGGAAGCATCTGATTTTATCACACGCGAGGGGATCGCCGATGCGGCAAGCACCTTTTGCGCACGCATGGCTTGTGTCAGCGATCCGATTCCCGCGGTGCATCCACGACGGTCATTCTTTTCCATCGTATCACCTCCTTCGTTGTCAGTATATGACCGTCCTTGTCGAAAGGCAATCATTTTTGAAGCAGAACCATATTTTTTCTTGACAACACCATACCTATATGCTATACTTTAGATACTGTAATCAATTCAAGGAGAACATTATGAAAAAAATAGGGATCATCATCTGTTGTCTGCTATTGACATTTCTGCTCATATCCTGTAACCAAGAGGTTCCCTCTCCTTCGCAACCTGATGCCCCCGAATCTGAGGCAGTCACTCCCGAAGCAACCGAGCCGGAAGAAACCTTTCCCGAGACTTCCGAGTTCGGAGATACCGAACCCAATATTCTCGAGTCGGAAGATCCCGAATCTGAGGTGACCGAGCCCGAGGTTTCTGAGCCTGAGGTTTCTGAGCCTGAGGTGACCGAACCTGAGGTAACCGAGCCTGAGGTGACTGAACCAGAAGTTTCCGAGTCCGAGGTGACTGAACCAGAAGTTTCCGAGCCCGAGGTGACCGAACCCGAGCTTTCCGAGACTGAGATGACCGAACCTGAGGTAACCGAGCCTGAGGTGACTGAACCAGAAGTTTCCGAGCCCGAGGTGACCGAGCCCGAAGTTTCCGAGCCGGTTGATACCGAAGCTGAGGATACCGAATCGGATCCCCCTGCGGTCTTTGATGATATCGTTGCCACCCGCACGTATAGCCTGTTGGGCGATACTCACAACGATATCATCAGCGTCACGTTCAATAAAGACGGCAAGATGTTGATGATCAGCTCCCATGATTTGGAGCTAACCTACAAAAATTGCTATGGCGACATTGCGATCTTCCTCTATGACGACAACGGAGTTATGACTGCCGTGAAGCATGGCATAAAGCAATCTGCCGTCAACAGCTACGACGAGCAAGGCAGACCGCTCAGTGCCGGAGACACCGTTACCTTCCGTTACGCCAATGACGAGATCACCATATCGCTTGACGGAAATCATGTTTATACGTTTGACAGTCTAGGCAGATGTATCAAATATGTAACAAATGCCGGAACCGATCAAGAAATCACTTATCTCCTTTCTTTAAAGGAACAAATGGGACTTTGGTCATCAACCGAATCGGATAGGTGCAGTGTGATTCAATACAAAGATCATGCACTAATCATTGTAAGCGATTCTATCTTTTTGACCCAAGCGAATGGGTATGAATACAACGACCGCGGGCTGCCGGTCCGTGTCATTGTGGTGGATGATACGGCAATTCTTGAAATGGAATACAGCGCATCGGATCGTCCCGACAAAATCACTGTATATAAACCAGGATCGAATCCCCTCGAAAAACTCGAAGAGCGACATTTCACTTACGACGAAGACGGAAGGCTCCTCACATTCACAGAGTTTGATGCGGAAGGAAACTTCTCCCACGCTGAAACCAATGTCTATAATGAGCTTGGACAGCTGATTCACATTGAAACAACCGACGACGGTCAAACAAAGGGATTTGCCGACGCTACCTACGACGAATACGGCAATCGCAACTATCTTGCCTGGTCTTATCAGAATGCCGACGGAACGATCCGAATGATAAGTGAAGAAGGATATGTTTTCTATGCCAACGGAAAAATGGCGGAATTCAGAGAAACATTCTATGAGGACGGAACCGGAGTCAAGCTTTCCCTTGCGATCGTGGAATTTCGTGAGGACGGCTCTCGCGCCAAGCTATACGGCTACAAATATGCTCCCAACGGGGTACCGACTGCGTATGTAGAGCGTCATTTCACCGAAACCGACAGCATATCCAAGGAGCTTTGGATCACCTACAATGAGGACGGCACCGAAGCCGAGCGCAGAGAGTGCTATTACGATGAAGAGGGCAATCCCATTCAACCTCAATAAATATTTGATCTTCCTAAATAAAGAGAGAGCAAATCGGTTACAACCGATTTGCTCTCTTTTATTTGTGAGTCATTGTCAGAATTGCATACCAAGCAGACCAATGACTTTATTGGAATGGGGAATCCGTTTGCATATCAAACGGAACATAAACAAGAAGATCACGTAGATCACCAGCATCATGACAGCCAATCCCCAACGGAGACGAACCGTTTCGGGACCTCCGCCAAGTCCCGTATCCCATGCCCACGCCTTCAAGAACAGATAGTGCGAGCACATAAGGAACAATGAGTTTTTGGACAGAATCTCCACCACTCTGTTTTTGGGAAGGAGACCGCAAGCGATCACCATGGTTACGCACAGAAGGACCGCCATGATCGCAAACTTCCATCCGTCGTTTCCTTGATTAAATCTCAAATACAGCAGAGAGATCGGGAAGGTTCCGTTCAACTTATTGGAAAGAACCAGCAATCCGAGGAACGCGCCTCCGCTCATGTACAAAAGAGTATTTTTGTGAGGATTTTCTTTCCACTGAATAATCGCGGGAATGATATCCTTGCAGGCATATCCGATACAGAAAACTCCAAAATACAGGAAGATGTTCTGTCCTGCCCAGAAGTTTTGATGACCGAACCAAACAAAGGGTTCGGGGTTGGCGCAATACCAAGCGAACTGCCAAAGGGACAAAACACCGATGCTGAAGCTGGCGATCTTGCTTCCTCGAATTGCCCAGCAGACCAGCAAAAAGACCACAGAGGTGACAAAGATCAAAGGAGCATACCAAAGCGCATCGTTCCAAATGGTCTTTCCGTCTATGAAGAGCCATGTTTTCCACACGTTCTCACCGGCTTCCAATCCGGGTTTCACGTATGCCCATCGGGAGATCAGGTGCCAGATCGTATAGGGCGCCAAAATTCTCAAGGAGAGCTTTCCGAGCTTCTTCAAAAAATCCATGATTCCTTTGGGGCATTTTGTCAGCATTCCGCCAACAAAAATGAACAGCGGAACATGGAAGGTATAAAATACCACCTTCCACTCGTTTCCACCGGGCAAAAAATGTCCGATACACACGAGGCAAATGCCAATTGCCTTTGCCCAATCGATATAACTGAGTCTCTTTGTTTCCATAAACTCCTCCAAGATATTTTTGGGGTTCACCTCATTATATCATAAAATTTCACGTAATACAAGAAATAAATTCATATTTCGTCAAAAAAAGCCCCACACATTTGTGTGGGGCTTTTTTGAAGACTTATTCAGCGTCCTTCGCTTCTGCCTTCTTTTCCTTCTTTTCAGCCTTAGCCTCGGGCTTTACGTAGTCGATCAGACGAACAATCGCCATCTCAGCTCCGTCGCCTCTGCGAGGTCCAAGCTTATAGATCTGGGTATATCCACCGTTACGCTCTGCATACATAGGAGCCAGCTCGTTGAACACCTTGGTTACAACGTCCTCCTTGGTGATGTATGCCATTGCAGCGCGGCGGCTTGCAAGAGTGTTCTTCTTGCCGAGCGTAATCATCTTTTCAGCCATGGAACGGACTTCCTTTGCTCTCGTCAAAGTGGTCTCAACCTGTCCGTTTTCCAGCAGCAAGGTTACCATACCGCGCAGCATAGCGTTTCTATGAGCGGTAGGTCTGCCAAGTTTTCTAGTTCCGGGCATCTT
>JAFVRI010000114.1 GCA_017504335.1 Clostridia bacterium | reverse complement strand
CCATGAAAAACAGAGTGGCTCCCATGACATGTGATCCAACAGGAGCATCAAGCCAAAAGAGGTGAGAAAATAGACAAGCATGTGAATCGTCATGTGCATCCCAAGATTTAATTTTTTGGTAAAGGCTCCCGTGGTGACAATGCAGACACCGAACAGAATGCCTGCCAAAGCGCAAAGCAGCTCTCCAACGCCGAGGGTTACCGCTTCGGTTCCCGCACCCGTCAGTATCAGGCAGCCGCCAAGGCACAGTACACTTGCGATCCATTGAATCGGGTGCGGCTTTTTTCTCAAACAGAAAACTGCCAGAATGGGAACTACAATGCAGGAAAGATGCTCCAAAAACGAATATTTTGCGGGTGAGGTATATTGGAGTCCGATTCTTTGAAGTAGGCAGGCAAGGGAGTTTAGGAGGCTGATAGGCAGGGAGATCTTCAGGTAATCCCGATTCAGCAGGCGCAGTTTTTTGCGCGAAAGAATCAAAAAAAGAATTGCCGTAAAGCAGGTAGAAAGAGCAGACAGTGCGGAGGCGGAATAATAGCGGTACAAATGGCTGTTGACAATGGGGTCGATTCCCCATATGATCGCTACCAAAACCAGCATTCCGTAATAGACCGATGCTCCGATTCGTTTCATGCTCTCACCTCCGTTCCCAATTGCGCACTGTTATTATTATAGCAGGGAGATCTCTGTTTGTGAAGTGAAGGATTCTAACAGAGCTGTGCCAAACTCTCACAAAAAAGAGACTTGCTTTTTGAGCAGGAAAGAGGTATAATATAGATACGAATATGTTCGGGGAGGGAATGCGATGGAGACATTTAAGATCAAAGCGGTGTTGGCGGCGGTGGAATACAAAAGCTTATCCCGTGCCGCGGAGGCATATTCCTATACGCCATCGGCATTCTCTCATATGCTCTCCTCTTTTGAGGATGAATTGGGCGTGCGGCTTTTTAACCGATCTTCCTCAGGCGTTACCCTGACCGAGGAAGGGAAGAAACTCTATCCGCAATTTTTAGAGCTTGCCGAAAGTGAAAAAAAGTTGGATGCGGTACTCAAGGAAATGAGCGACCGCCATAATAATCAACTGAGGATCGGCACGTATTCCAGTATTTCCCGTGGTTTTCTTTCGGAGCTGATCGGCTCGTTCAGTAAGAAAAATCCCGATATCAAGCTATATATCAGTGTGGTGGATAATCTGTTTGGATGGCTGGAGGAGGATCGGGCGGATATTATTTTTGCCGACAGCGAGGTGGTTGGTGACAATGAATGGATCCCTCTTATGGAGGATCAATGTTCGGCGGTGGCACCGATCGGTATGATCAAGGGAAGAACCGTGGTTACCCGAGAAGAACTGTATTCCTATCCTCATATTTTAATGGAATCGGAATGTATGAAGGATTATTTCGATGAATCGAAATTTAAGGAAGTGATTCATCTGACCTCCGAGGACGATCTGTCAGTGATCAATATGGTTAGACAGGGATTGGGTATTACCGTGCTTTCCGATCTTGTGCTGAAGGATAACGCAAACGGAGTGACGGTATTTCCGTTGGAACCGAAGGTGACCAGAACCATCGGATTCGCTTATAAAAAGAAAGCAAAACAAAGCTCTTCCGCCCTTGCGCGCTTTGTTCGGTACATAAAAGAAGAAAATCAGTGAAAAAATGGAGTGTTTATGAAAATTAAGGAAAAAATCATGATGGACCGTCACGGTCTTTCCAAGTATGGCCCGATCAATATTGTCATCTTCGGTGACAGTGTATCCCATGGCGCGGTTGTCGGATATATTGATTATGAGAATGTGTATTGGAATCAGTTAAAAAAACGCTTGAATCGATTTAGGGATTACGTTCCCGTGAATATGATCAACGCCTCTATCGGCGGAACGACCGCAAAGCGATCACTGGAAAGATTGGAGCGACACGTGTTGATTCATGAGCCCGATCTGGTGATCGTGTGCTTTGGGCTCAACGACGTGAACGGAAGCCTTGAGGATTACTTGGGAGCCTTAGGGGCAATCTTTGAGGGCTGTATGAAGCGTGGGCATGACGTGATCTTTCTAACACCGAATATGCTGAATACCTACGTGGCGGAGGATACGCCCGAAAAGGATCTCGAATATGCGGCAAAGACCGCCGCCATGCAAATCGGAGGAAGAATGGATTCCTACATATACGCGGCGATCGACCTGGCGAAGAGTATGGGGGTTTCGGTTTGCGACTGCTATTCTAAGTGGAAGAAAATTTCCGAAACACAGGATGTGACACAGCTGCTTGCCAATCGAATCAATCATCCCATTCCCGAAATGCATGAGCTTTTTGCGAATGCGCTCTATGATATAATCATGGGAGACATCGAGAACAGATCAGAAGAAGAAACGACCATGTTTCAAGAATAAAGAAAGAATCCAACTTGCAGGCAAGTTGGATTCTTTCTTTATTCCGTAATTTTCTTTTTGAAAAAGTCTCCTATATCGTAGGTGAGCTTGAGGAAGGTAGGAACCAATTCCGAATCGGTACGGACGACCGACTCAAAGCTCAAGTCATGATCATAGCCGATCTTTTTCAGCTCGGTGTAAAATTCATCCCACAGAACCGTTCCGAAGTAGGGGATCGAATGGGAATCGTGAATGGCATCGTTGTCATGAATATGCAACGCTACCAAGCGATCTCCGAGGATCGGGATATAGCGGTGGAATCGGATATGCGCCAGCTGCAAATGTCCCGTATCCAGACAGAAGCCAAAGCATTTTTTGCCTGCCAGAGCATTCAAACGGTCGATTTCCTCTGCTGCTTCATGGGGATCACCGCAAACGCCGACGTATTGAACGTCTCCCGCATGGGTAAACAGATTCTCAAGGCAAATGACCACGTCGGTCTTTTGAAGCACTTCAATCAGAGATTCGTATAGATGGCGATTCAAACGGTCAATATCCTCTTGCGTATCGGTCATATTTTCCTTTTGCAGGCTGATGCCGTGGACGATGATCTTGAGGCAACCGATCTCCTGACAGAATTCGATCAATCTGCGAAGGATCCGAATGCTGTACTCCAACACGTCGGGGCGTCCGGGAATGTAGGGAGGGAAGGGGGCGTGGCATTGCGCGAAGCGCAAGCCGTTTGCGCGGATCTCTGCCAGTTCCTCCGCAAAATGCGCGCGGATCTCGGGGAGTTCCTTCTCAAAGATGGAAAGTCCCGCAAGATCCTCGGAGGCGGCAAAATCGCGCCGATTGGGGCCTTGATAAAGTCCCCAGTCAATGGCTTCAAAGCCCGCCTCTCGAATGCGGCGGTAGCCCTCCTTCAAGCCGTACCGTTTGGTATAGGGAAGCGTGAGCGTTGCAATATCCATTTTTATGCATCCTCTTGAATTTTCTTTCTGAAAAAGGCGCCGACGTCGGCAATGAGCTTCAAGAACACGGGAGCCAGCTCGGGAGCGATCACGGAGCGATCCACTTGACGGAAGGTCTCAAAGCTCAGATCCTGGTCGTAGCCAATCTTGCGGAGTTCCTCGTAAAATTCATCCCACAGAATGGTACCCGTATAGGGCGCCATGTGTCGGTCATGGATGGCATCGTTGTCGTGAATATGCAGGGCAACGATCCGCTTGCCGAGAATGGGAATGAAACGGTGGAACCGCATATGACCCAACTGGAGATGTCCCGTGTCCAAGCAAAGACCGAAGCAGGTCTTACCCGCCAGAGCATTCAGGCGGTCGATCTCCTCTGCGGCTTCATGAGGATCCGAGCAAACGCCCATGTAACGGACGTCATTGTAGCTGCAAAACAGATTTTCAAGGCAGACGGTCACGTCGGTTTTCTTCAACGTATCGATCAGAGATTCGTACATATGACGGTTCATACGGTCAATATCCTCTTGGGAATCGACCTTGTTATCAAGTGTTTTGGTGATTCCGTGAATGACTACCTTGAAGCAGCCGATCTCCTGACAGAATTCAATGAGACGGCGATAAATACCAATGGAGTATTCCAACACGTCGGGACGACCGGGAAGATAGGGCGGGAAGGGAGCGTGGCACTGGGCAAACGTCAATCCGTTTTTGCGAATGATTTCCAATTCCTCCGCGTAATACGCGTGAATTTCGGGAAGCTCCTTTTCGAAGATGCAAAGATTCCTCAGCTCGGTTGCGGAGGCCAGCATTGCTTTGGTCAGCGCGTGATCCAGATTCCAGTCAATGGCATCAAATCCTGCCTCACGGATCATACGGTAGGCTTGCTCGTGTCCGAATTGCGCATTCAGATTTCCGTTTTGAACAGAAAGTTTCATGATTATTTGTTCTCCTTTTTCTCGCCCTTCTTGCGGAGCATGATCACATCCTCACGGCGGAAGGTTTTCGGAGGCGTATCGGGGGCGGAATGGAGCCGAACCTTGATGGTTCCCACCAGAGGATTCATTTCGGTAACCGTTCCCATTCCCTCGGAGGTCTTTACAAGAGAATCAACGGGGGGCGTACGCTTGATCTCATATTCGTATGCCTCATGCTCGTAGCGCAGGCAACACATGAGTCTTCCGCAAATACCCGAGATCTTGGCGGAATTCAAGGACAGATTCTGCTCCTTCGCCATCTTGATGGAGACCTGACCGAAATCAGAAAGGAACAGCGTACAGCAAAGAGGTCTGCCGCACATACCCATACCGCCCATCAGCTTCGCTTCATCCCGAATACCGATCTGACGAAGCTCAATACGGGTACGGAATACCGATGCCAGATCCTTTACCAGATCGCGGAAATCCACACGGCCCGCAGAGGTGAAATAGAAGAGAAGCTTGGAATTGTCAAAGGTGTATTGAGCATCGATCAGCTTCATGTCCAATCCATGCGCGGCAATTTTTTCGTTACAGATACGGAAGGAGCTTTCCTCCTTCTTTTTGTTTTCCTCATGGTGGAGACGGTCTGCCTCAGTGGCAATGCGCAGGATCGGGCGAAGGGGCGGAACGGTGTCGGATTCCTTGACCATGGTATTTCCGATGGCAACCTCTCCGAATTCCTGACCTCTTGCCGTTTCCACGATAGCAGAGTCTCCCCGCTTGAGAGTCTTGTTCGCGGGATCGAAGTAATAGACCTTTCCCGTGGATTTGAAGCGAATGCCGACGACCTCTACCATCGCGGCGGGCTCTTCCTCCGCTTGCGTATCGGAGACGGCATCGGGCTCCTCATGGGCAGGGAAGGTAATCTCCTCGTATTCCTCATCGATTGTGGGGTCCAATACAGGCTTCTGTGCCTGCGGACGGATCAAGCGATCCGAGGATCGGTTCTTCTGAGACGATTCCGCGGGGGCTGCCTTTTCATGCTCGCGTTGAGGAGTACGCTCTCTTTTTGGATTTTTCTGACGGTCCGAATTAACCGCGGAGGAAGCTGGGGATCCGTTGCTCGCATCCTCGGCTTTGGGACGGTTCGGATTGTTGTGACGCTTTTTGTGATGCTTCTTTTTGGGTTGCCCCTCCGCAGATGCAGGCTTTGTGTCCGCGCTTGCCGCTTTGGGCGCAGCAGGTGCCGTCTTGTTCTGAGCCTGGGGCGCAGGGGTCACCGAGGGAACCTGTTGCTCCTTCGGCGCTTCCGCGGGATTAATGAAGTATCCGCGCTTGTGTCGGGGGCGATGTCGTTTCGCTCCCTGATTCTCGCGAGGGGTATGTTCTTGTTTCTTTTCGTTTTCCATAATCTATAGTTGCCTTTCTGCTTGTAGCCTATGATACAAGCGGGTTAAATCCATTCTGCGTCCAATGCCAGCTTGGTGAGGATCAGTCGCACATTGACATTGCGCTGGTTTTCATCCAATGCGGCTTGGATTGCCTCATGAAGGCGATAGAGCGACTGCAAGGACGCGTTGTCACAGAGTGCAATGGCTTCTTCGCGATTCGCGTAGAAGGAAAGGGGCGCATTCTCGCTTTTTTTCAAAAGCAGGAGATCCCGTACCGCATCCAAGAGCAGAAGCAAAAAATCCTGAAGTGCTTCCCGTTTTCCGTTTCCGTATCGCAGCAAAAGCGGAAGAAGGACCTGTGCGTCCGCATGCTCGATCCCGCCGCGGAGCAGCTCTGACACCGCATCTCTCAGCTGCTTGATCGGTGTGTAATGCTTCGGCTCCAAATAGGAAAGTGCTTGACCGATTCCGTGACCGGAGGCGGCGATCAGCTCGTTGAAGCCGCGGGGATCGGTACGCCGCATTTGGTCGGCTCGGTCATCGTGCTCACAGAGGTATTCGGCGATCTGCTCTCTTGTGAGCGGTTGCGTTCGAAAGATGGGAGCGCGGCTTCGGATGGTCTCCAGAAGCATTCCCGCATTTTCGCAAAGCAGAAAAAAATGCGCATAGGACGGAGGCTCCTCCAAAGTCAACAGAAACGCGTTTTGCGCTTGCTCGGTCATGCGGTCTGCTTCTTCAATGATGTAGATCTTATGGTCCGAATCGTTGGGGATCACGTGAACATCCTCACGCAAAAAGCGGATGGTGTCCACACCGATGGTTGCCTTGTCCTCCTCCCGTCCGATCAAAATCAGATCGGGAAATTTTCCGTCCAATACCTTGCGGCATTGGGGACAGCGCAGACAGGGAATGGTGGATGCTTGTGACTTGTCAGCGGTGCAGGCAAGAGCAGCCGCCATGTGCTTGGCAATGGTGTGCTTTCCCGATCCAGAGGGACCCTCCAGGATACAGGCATGGGGGAGAGTGCCGCTTCTCAGCGAATGAGCCAAGCGTTGGCGGATCGCGTCATTGCCGACAATGGCACTGAGCAACCGATTTTGTTTTGTCGATTCCATACGGTGCAAAGCTCTCTCCTTCCTTTGAATATACCTTTCTAAATTATATCAAAAAAAAAGAAAAATGTCAAGCAAAATGAGGAAACTTACCACCAATATGCGAATATACATAAATTAAAAAAGGAGGACAAGATATGGATGGTTTTCAAATGAATCCAGGGTATGAATTTTTGAAAAAGGGACGAAAGCCTTACGCATCTGCCATACTGCGGGGAGGTAGAGCATCCTTGGTCAAGGGAGAGATTTTTTTCTACGATACGCCCCTTGGAATTCTGATGTCCGCGCAGATTGAGGGCTTGCCTCGCTTCAATGGGATTTACGAGTTTGATCTGGAAGGAGACGAACGAGAGCGGGGCACGGGACAAACGGGAAGATGTTTTCCGTTTCCGTTGGTTTACGCGAGGAACGGAAAAGGAAGCGCCTCGTGTATCAGCGAGACGCTTCGTCGTATTCCGTTGTGTGGGCACCGTATTCTGCTTCGGGAAAGTCGAAAGAGTCTGACGGGTCAGGCAAATCCGATTGCGGAAGGGGTTATTCAGAGCGGATGAGCAGTCGCTCCTCCAGCGCTTGAAAGACCGCTTGTCGGTCTTCTTCGGAAAGAATGGCATAGACCGTGTAATTTCCAAATTGTCTGACCTCTGCTTTCTCCAATTTTGAAAGCTCCTTTGGGGCATAGGAAGCAATAAAAGCACCTTGCTCCTCTTTCATTTGCGCAAGATATTTTTCGGAATGCTCCCCGATCTCCTGCGCTCTCTCTTCATTGACGCTATGGAATATCCCAATCTCGTCAATGGTTTCCGAGCGGACGGAATAGCGCAGACAGACATCGTTATATCCATCGGTCTTTCCGAAATAGTAGAGGATCTGCTCGTTCCCGAGATCCGTGTAGCCAAGCTCGGCGGAGATCACAGACTTGGCTGTGTTCATCAGCTCCTCACAGGAAACCCCATCGGCATATTGCTTGTTCTCACCGCAGGAGAAAAGAAATATTAAAGAAAGAACGAGGACAAGCAAAAGAGCGCATGCTTTTTGAAAAAACAGTTTCATATATTCACTCCTTATTCGCATCCGTGTGTACGGATGTAGTATAAAATTTCCAGATAGGCATCCCTTGTCAGGTGATGGCCGTCTCCGTTTTGATAGGTTTGCTTGAGAAATCCGTTTTCGTCCTTGAGAATTTCAGTGGTGTTCAGATATCCGATGCCGTATTCCTTTGCAAGTTCAAGTGTCCAGTGATTGATCCGGTCGATATAGCCGTTCAGCTCACGAACCGAAACCGTATAGCGGCTCATGTCCATATTTTCCGCAACGGGAAATGCGGATTGCAAAAGAATTTTCGTGTGGGGAGAGGAGGCGATGACAGAGTCGATGAGAGAACGGTAGCATCGCTTGTAATATTCCTCTCCCAGCCGTATTTTTTGCACCGCTCCGTTGAGTCCGAAGGTCAGCACCAAATACCTGGGACGTTTTTTTGCCGCTGCTTCACCGAGAGTCAAGTATTCTCCCGTTTCGGGATAACGAAGGGGAAGAGCAGCGGTGGAAAGATCCAGATTGACGGTTCCCGCATCGGGTGCCCAGATCTGTGTTGTATGCTTGCCCCCACGCAAAACCTCCCGATCCTTCATATGATAGGTGGTGGATTCGCCGAAAAAAATAAAGCTGTCAAGATAATCCTTGCCCCGATCCTCGGTTTGCGGGAGCAGAGCCGAGCATTCGGTTTCTTCCTTGGGGAGATCGGTGTGCGCTTTCTGTGGGGAGCTTCCGCTAAAGGAAGATATGCACAGAAGAAAAGGAAGAAATAGAAGGATTCTTGACAGCGTATAATTCATAACAGGACAGCCTTTCCGAATATTCGGATCAGCCGCAAGCGGAATCAAGAGCGACGGTGGTTGTACTGCTTATTGTAGGCTTCGGTTTTCTTGGAGTTGGCACGCAGTCGAGCGCGGATCAGCGCACGTACGCCCATAATCAGAGCATAGACCAAGGTGAACAGAAAGATGCCTACAAATACCTTCGATCCCTGCATGCCCATGGGAATCAGGAAGCAGGTGTAAAAGCCGAAGAGCAGGGTAATATAGTGCAACAGGATGCCAACGCCTCGGGGAATTTGATTCCAATTCAAAAGCTCTTGACCCGCGGAGGCAAGAAGAAAGAAAAGGAACAGGAAAAGAACCTGAGAGACGAGGAGCTTGGCTCCTTCATCGGAGACATTGACGACCATTACAAGAAATGCGTAGATCGCCGTCAGTACCGTGAAATAAATCGAGGTATGGGAGATCATTCGCTTGACCGTGGCTTTGATATTCATCATTGTTGTTGATCCTTTCGGTAGTGTTCTCCACAACTATATCATATATGTGCGGAAAAATCAAGTTGTTTCTGTAAATTTTTAAAAAAGGAAGCGTCGGAAAATAGACGCTTCCTTTTATGTTATGTTTACAGTGCGGATTCGCTCTTGACGGATTTGGATTTTTCTTCCTCCTCCTCGTCTTCACCCTCCGCGGGAGTTTTGAGTGTGATGATGGCGGATTCGATCTTATGTTCACGAATGTCCAATACCTCGATATCCATCAAATCATTGGAAACTTGGAAGGTAGATCCGTCCTCGGGGATAGAGCCGTAAAGCCCCATCGCAAAGCCGTTGAAGGTATCGGAGTCACAATCGGACAGCTCGACACCAAGGGCTTCCTCCAGATCGGAAATGGTGACTGTTCCGTTGATCTGCCAACGAGTATCGTCCAAACGAATGATCGGCTCGACCTGTTCTTCATCCTCATCCGTTTCGGTAAACTCACCGACCAGACACTCTACAAGATCAGTGAAGGTGATGATTCCGCGGACTCCACCGTATTCGTCCAGAACGATGGCAAAGCTTTCCTTGTTTTTCTTCATGTTGCGAAACAAAATGTCTGCTTTGACGCTTTCCGGAACAAAATAAGCGGGCTTTACTGCATTTTCAAGGATATTCTCTTTGGTTCTGTTTTCCAAACGGAAGTATTCTCTCGCATCCAGTACACCGATGATATCATCCACGTCCTCTCCGTAAACGGGGTAGCGGGAGAAACGGCTGTTGTTGACGACGGTTTCCCATTCCTCCAGGGGGTCATCCTTAGCGAGCATGGTGATCTCGGTACGGTGCGTCGCGATCTCTCCGGCGGAAATATCGTCGAAATCGAAAATGTTTTCGATCATTTCCTTGTTGTATTCGTCAATGCTTCCGTCCTCATGTGCCTCATCCAACAGTGTCAGAACCTCACCCTCGGTGACCGCCTCCTCAGCGGCAGGCTTGAAGATCAGGTTGAGAAACTTTTTCCACAGCATGAAAATGGCATTGATGGGCGTCAGAAATACCACCAAGAAGTTGACAAAGCGGCAAACCGCCATCACAAATCCTTCGGGATGCTCCTTGGCAATGCTTTTCGGGGAGATCTCTCCAAAGATCAGAACCACAACCGTGGTTACCGCGGTAGCGATGACAGAGCCGTAATCTGCAGCATTGGTATTGACCAAGAGCTGAATGAACCAAACCGTGGCAACAGAGGAAAGGGTAATGTTCACAATGTTGTTGCCGATCAGGATGGTGGAAAGAAGCTTGTCGTACTTGTCGGATAGCTTCAAAACAAGCTTGGCTTTTTTATTGCCCTCCGAGGCAAGATTTTTCATTTTTGTGTGATTGAACGAGGTAAAAGCGGTCTCGGTTGCCGAGAAAAATCCGGAAAAGAAGACGCATACGACCATCAAAATGATCTTCCATAAACTACCTTCGGGCATGATAACTCCTTAAAAATAAAATTTAATAAAATGATGTTTTCAAATAAACGCAAAAAAGCATAGCCCGAGCCCATCAGAGACGCAGGTTATGCATGAACTTTATAATATTCAACGTGTAAGTATAGGTACTTCGACTGTTCCCGTCGCCGTTATCCACGATAACTCTCCTTATCAGAATGATAGAGCATAGCTCCTTGATTCGGCAAATGCCGTTGTCAATCATTATATCATAAAAAAAAGATTTGTCAAGTGTTTTTTCATTTTTTCTTTTAGAAGGAGTCAGCCGCCTCGAATCATTCCTTCAAGGCGGCTGTTTGTTTTACGCATTGGACATGTGCTTTTTCAAGGCACAAGCCAACTGATCGGGGCAGGAGGTAGACTTGAAGCCGCAACGTATTCCGCTCAGACGCTCAACGGCATCCTCAACGGTCATGCCCTTGATCAGCGCCGCTACACCCTGTGTGTTACCGGCACATCCGCCCAAAAATTTCACCGAGGTGATCACGTTTCCCTCCAGCTCAATCTGGATCTGTCGGGAGCAGACACCCTTGGTTTCATAAACGATTTTTTCCATATGTGTTGATTCTTTCACAGGTTACAGCTTCATCAAAAGATCGTAGCTGTCCTTCATAAAGCTCTGCATTTCCTCGGCGGAGAACTTCTTTTGAGAGAGAAGCGAGACCTTGTAGATATACGAAGCCATTTCCTTTGCCTTTTCGGGTTCGCTTTCGGCGATCTCTCCGAGCTTGGAAAGCAGGGGAGAGGCGGTATTCAAAACCAGCTTGCTTTCGGTGGGGAAGGTATGCTCCTCGCCCATGTTGTAGAAGCGCATCATTTCTTCCATACGGCGGGATTGCTCCGAAACCGTCAGAATCGCGGGTACGGAAGGATCCTTCAGCGCGTCGAATTTCAGTTCGGTACCTTCCTTTACAAGGTCGGAGAAGAGAGCCTTGACGGACTCGTTTTCGCTGACCGCTCCGTCGCCCTTCAGCGCATCGGCAACGTCGGCATCCACACGAAGGAACTTGACACTTCCCATATATTGCTCCAGCATAGAAGCAAATTGGGTATCGATTGGCTTATCAAACAGAGCGACACGAATGCCCTCTTCCTCAAACATGGAAAGATACTGTGCCTGCAGTGCCTTATCGGTGGCATAATAGACTGTGTTCTCGTGCTTTTCCTTGGCAGCGTCCAGATATTCCTCATAGGTGAGCGCAGTACCGTCGGTCAGAGTCAGCAAAAGTGCCTTCTTGGTGCGATCGTAGAACTTTTTATCCTTCATGCATGCATATTCCACAAAGGGTGCGATATCCTGCCAAACCTTGGCATAGCGCTCTCTTTCATTGTTGCAAAGGGAGGTGAGCTTGTCCGCTACCTTTTTGACGATATGAGCGGATACCTTGCTTACATAGGTATTGGTCTGCAGGTAGCTTCTGGAGACGTTCAAGGGAAGCTCAGGACAATCCAGTACACCGCGAAGCATCAACAAATAGTCGGGAATGACCTCCTTGATGTTGTCGGCAACGTAGACCTGATTGTAGTACAGTTTAACCTGTCCCTCGATGGTCTCGTATTCGTTTGCAAGCTTGGGAAAATAGAGGATACCCTTGAAGTTCAGAGGATAGTCCGCATTGATGTGAATGTGGAAGAGGGGCTCACGGAAATCATGAAAGACCTTGCTGTAAAAATCCTTGTAGTCCTCGTCCGTGCATTCGGATGCGGGCTTTTGCCAAAGAGGATGGATCTCGTTGACGGGTTTTTCCTCTTCACCCTCTTTCTTTTCTTCGGAGAGATTTTCAAAATAGATCTCTACGGGCATAAAGGAGCAGTATTTCTCCAGCATAGAGCGGATCTTGGAGGCAGACAGATATTCGCCTTCCTCCTCCGAAATGTGCATAATGACCGATGTTCCGCGCTCGGTGCGGTCGGAGGAATCGGTTTCATATTCGCCGCTTTCGTCACAGCTCCAATGAACGGCAGGAGCATCGGTATAGGATTTGGTGATCACCTCGACCCGATCGCTCACCATGAAGGCGGAGTAAAATCCGAGACCGAAATGACCGATGATGCCATTCTTGGCACCGTCGTTTTCTCCCTCGTACTTGCTGATGAAATCCACAGCACCCGACAGAGCGATGTTGCAGATATACTTGGTCAGCTCCTCTTCGGTCATACCGATTCCGTTGTCGGATACGGTCAGGGTCTTTTCATCGGGATCCAGGGAAACGGTGATGCGATATGATTCGTCTCCGCCGTCACGGATTCCGAGGGATTCCAAGCGGCGAAGCTTTGTGATGGCATCGGATGCATTGGAAACGATCTCACGCAAAAAGATATCTTTTTCGGAATAAAGCCATTTTTTGATGATGGGGAAGATATGCTCGGTATCGACCGAGATGCCGCCTTTCTTTGCGGAATTGAATGTGTTAGTTGACATAAGATTTTACCTTTTTACTTTTTCTTTTTTTTCTTTTTGAAAACTTTTGCGAATATTTTACCAATGGATTCAAAGATTTTGACGAGCGGCTTTTGATGATGCTCATGGGGATCCTCCAAGGAGTCAACGGCGTAATATTCCGCCGTGTCTGTTGGCATGTTTTTGGCGCGCAGCTTGGTTTCCAATATTTCTTTTACAATGCTGACGATAACCGCAAAGATCGGGACTCCTACCAACATACCGATGATGCCGAAATACTCGCCCATAATGATGATAGAAATAATGACGCCCAGCGAGCTGATTCCCGTGGTATTTCCAAGGATTTTGGGACCAATTACATTTCCGTCCAGTTGCTGAATGAGCAGGATCAAGATCAAGAAGATCAACGCCTTCTGCGGACTGTCCATGAAAATAATGAAGGCGGAGGGGATCGCTCCGATAAAGGGACCGAATACGGGGATGATGTTGGTGATACATACGATGGTGGAAACCAAAATTGCGTAGGGGATTCGGAAAAGCAGGAGTGCTACCAAGGTAATCAGACCGATTATCAAGGAATCCACAATCTTTCCGACAAAGAATCCACCGAAGGTGCGGTCACATAAGTGGACATACTTGAAGAATCGTCTTGACTTGGCGGGAGAGAACACGGCGGTGGTGAATTTGACCAATTGCGCCTTCAGGCGTTCCTTGGCGCTCAGGATGTAGATAGAGATAAAGATGCCGAGAATGAGGTTCTTTACGCTAACAATCAACCCGGTTCCGTATTCCTGCACATACCCCATAATGTCCGAGAAAATATCTCCTGACTTGAAAAGGATTCCCGTGAGGGCATCGGTTAGTTTCTCTGTATCAATAAGATCCCGATATTGTTCGTTGGCGGTAATATCGGCGGCAAAATTGTTAATCAATTCCACCATGTGTTCCATATAGCCGTCAAACTTGGAAGCAAATTGAGAAATACTGTCGACCAATTGCGGAATCAAAAGCCACAGGAACGCCGCGATAATAGCGAACATGACCACGTAGGTCATAACCAGGGAGAGAATCCGAAGGAGAGATTTGTGTTTGATCCATTTGAAAATCTTATACTCGAATAGTTTCAGAATGGGGTTAAGAATGTAAGCCAACGCCGCGCCGAGAATGATAGGGGCAAACACCGACAACAGCGCCGAAAAAAGTCCTGAAAGAACTTTGATATTGATGATCGTATAAAGAGAGGTGAAAATGATAGCGCAGGTCAAGGCAATGATGACAAAATTTCTCTTCTTTTGCGGTGTGGAGGACAGACTGCCCTTCGTCGCTTCCTTGACGTCGGATCCCATACGTGGGGGCTCCGGTTGCTCGGCTGTCGGCTCAAAGCCGGAAACGTTCGCGTCGGTATAATTTTTATTGGGTTCTGTTGACATGAGACGATCCTTTCTATAGCGGTTCTATATCGGAGAAAAACGATTTTGGTTACCCTATAATCAATATTATTCTATAATGTTTTCGCGGCAAAGTCAAGTGACAAATCAAAATTTTACATATTATTAAAGAATCCTTTCCCGAAAATGCGAATTTTTTGAAAAAGGTTGAAAAGAAAAGCGAAACATGGTATAATGACAGATGAAAAAACGAAGAAAAGAGGAATGGATATGGAGCGTATTTCGTCCGTAACCGAATACGGCTATGCTAAGATCAATCTTCATTTGGATATGCTCGGACGGTTACCGGATGGATATCATTCGGTGGCAACGGTCATGCAGACGATTTCCATTCGGGACGAGGTGACCGTGATCCCCAATGAAAGCGGTGACTTCTTTGCGACCTGTAACGTGGAGGGCGTTCCTTCCGATGAAAAAAATATTGCGGTGCGTGCGGCAAAGCTGTTTTGTATGCGCACGGGAACCGTTATGGGCGGAGAGATCCGCATTCATAAGGAGATTCCCATGGCTGCGGGTATGGCAGGCGGAAGTGCCGACGGTGCTGCGGTGCTTCGTGCATTGAACCGTCTGCGCGAAGATCCGCTTTCCGTGGAAGAGCTTTGTGAAATCGGTTCCAAATTGGGGGCGGACGTTCCGTTCTGTATCGTAGGCGGAAGTGCCTATGCGGACGGTAAAGGAGATGTGCTTCATCCGTTTCCCGAAATGCCCGACTGCGTGATTGTAGCGGCCTGTGAAGGGGAAGGGGTTTCTACTCCTTGGGGTTATGGTTTGTTGGATCGGACCTACAGCAATTTTGAGTCGGGATGCGGATACACTCCGAGGAGCATCGACGGATTGCGGAACGCCTTAGAGAAAAAGGATCTGCGTGCGGTTTGCAGAAACATGTATAATATCTTTGAGAAGCCGATTTTGGCAGAGCGTCCCGTGGCGGCAAACGTAAAACGCCTTTTGCTGGAGTCAGGTGCCGTTGGAGCCATGATGAGCGGAAGCGGTCCCTCGGTGTTTGGCGTATTTACCGATGAGCAGGAAGCCGAACAGGCAGGAAATCGGCTGAAGGAAGAAGGGTACTATCCCTATATTTGCCATCCGATCACCTTTTGAATCAAAAGAAAATCTGTTGCTTTGTCAGTATATTCCCCAAGAGAAATTGAGGAAACCGATGCGGTGTTATGCTTTAAAAAATTATTTTAAAAAATATCAAAAAAAGGCTTGACAAACCTAATCGGTTGTGGTATAATCTATAACGTTCCGGTGATAAATCCGAGATTCGCTGGTGTGGCTCAATGGCAGAGCAGCTGATTTGTAATCAGCAGGTTGATGGTTCGACTCCGTTCACCAGCTCCAGCGGTTTCGCAAAGTCGGAACCGTATATTTGGGGGATTTCCCGAGCGGCCAAAGGGGGCAGACTGTAAATCTGTTGTCACTGACTTCGGTGGTCCGAATCCACCATCCCCCACCAACAAAAAAGCCTAATTTGTCCGATAGACAAATTAGGCTTTTTCGAATGATGTTTGCCTTCGGCAAATGATGCAGGGCTTCGCCCAATGATGTTCGCTTCGCGAATGATG
>JAFVRI010000113.1 GCA_017504335.1 Clostridia bacterium | reverse complement strand
CTTCACACGAAAATACTCATCCAATTCGTTAGAAGCGCACAAAAAAGAGACCAATCACGAAGATTGGTCTCTCTTTTTGTAAACCGAAAACCACGCGATAGTCGCGTGATTGAAAAGAAACTACAATGATCTACCTCGTGCTGAATGATCTGCGCCGTCCAGCCGGTGTAGGTTTTGGTGCGTGTTTGCAGTTCCAAAGTCTGATATTGAACCTTGATGGTCTTATAGCGCTTGCACTTACGCGGACCACCGAGAAGAGATAAACACCCCTCCTCGGTTTCATACATTCCATCTTTCTGATGATTTCGGGATTGAACATCACCGTGTATATAGGGGCTCGTCCTCTTTTTTTCTTGCATTCGGCAGTACCGCACGAACAGGAATCATCCAGGACCTTCCAAAGCGATAAGCTCCTTTGATTCTTTCCTCAGCACACAAAATCTGCACGCGACGAGGCGTAACACCCCACTTTTCGGCAGCTTGTTTAACAGTGATGTATTCCATACCTTCCCCCTCACCTTCCTTTTGAAATGACAGTTTCCAAGCGCGGTTATGTTCGCCAAAACGAACTCTAGACTATATTATACCAAATTTTTTGGAGCAAGCAAAACAACAAAAACGAGCAAGGCAAAAAAATCACTTTGCTCGTTTATTTGTCAGGAATACACTTTTTTGGGATTGGGGCGGACGTACGTGCCGTCAAGAATGGGCTTTTCGTTCCAATATCTTTGAATGCCTCTCTCCTCAATATGCTTTGCAAAAGAAGCAAACAGCTCCTTGTCCTCCCAAACGCGCGCAGGCGTTACGCCGCAATCAATTGCAAAGGAGGCAAGATAGCCCGCAACCTCACCAATGTTCCACTCCACGGGGTGGAGACGGTAGCAGCCGTTTGTGAGGTGGGTAGAACCGATGTTTTTGCAAGCGGGAATCAGGTTTGTCATTCTTTCGGGAATCATCGCTCCCAACGGAATGGTAAACCGATAGGTGGGGCGATACATAAACGTATGCGTTTTGTGGGTAACGTGCAGGCCGATGGGATAACTGCCAACGCCTACGCTATCGGGAAAACGGCATCTTTCGGCATCGCAAACGTCACTTTCGGTGATGGTGACCTTTGCCTTGATGCGGCGGGACTCTCTGATGTAGGGAGCCATGGAAAGACCGTCCTCGGTGCCCACGTATTCGGGCGCGAGTCGGAAGTAAGGATACCCCTTACCGCCGTCGTATCTCGGCGCTTCGGTTTGCAGCCAATACACAAAGGAGAGCGTGTACTGCCTTGCAAGATAGTCGTTATGCTCGGCGTCCTCGCAATCAAAGAGATTACCCAAAAAGAAGTCGTTTTGCGGCCAGTTGATAAGGGTAACGTCATAGGGCTGGCTGCCGTCGGTGTAATACCCCGAGTAAACGATGCGTCTGTAGGGGAAGAGCGGGAACGGGTGTGTGCCGTCCGCCAGAACCTCTCCGGGGAACATAGCAAACTGCTTTGCCTTGCCGTTTGAGGAGTCGGGACCAATCATAGAAAAGAGCATGCGTTCAGGGTCGTAAGGGGTTGCCATGGACGCAAAATAATCGTAAAGCTCGGGCTTTTCGATTGTGTAATCACCCTCGCGGCGATTTTCAATGCAAGCCGAGTAAATATAGGATTGCATATCCTCGGGGTCTCCCACAAGGGGAGCGTCGACCTCGCCCGTTTCTTCCCGGCTCTCGGCACCCACGCGGTATTCGGCACCGCTCTTTTTAATCAGGTCACCAATGTCGGTTCCGTCAAGGTAATACTCGCCCTCAAACAGAACCTTCTCGCCGTCTATCTCATAGGTTACGCCTACAATATCGTCACCTTGGGTGATGCAGTCAAGAAGCTTTGCCTCGGTAAAAATTTTGAGATTGCCTGCCGCAACGTAAGGCGCCAGCATTTCCTCCAGAATAGAAAGCGCGAGCTTTGGGGGGTGCGCAAGCCAGCTGACCTCCGAATTGCCGGGACAGAAGCGCTTGGAATCCTTGACCTCTTGCGAAAAGCCTTCCAGATTGCAGAAGTAGGCGCGCACCTTTTCTCTGTATTCGCGATAGCTTTGTGTAGCTCCCTGATCCTCGATCCAGGGATGCTCGTCGGGCGGAACCGCCTGCGAGGTCAGTTGTCCGCCAATCCATTTCGTGCTCTCAAGGAGAACGACGTTTTTACCTTCTCTTGCCGCGCTGTACGCCGCAAGAGTGCCGCCAAGACTGGCACCGCAAATAATAACTTGTGATTTCATCTTTTTCATTTCAAATCGTTTTGTTCTTACCGTGGTGTCGTATTTGGTGTTTTAATGCTTTTGTTGTTTTTGATAATGCGCGTAGGCGCCCGCCATTCCGGCACTGTTGCCAAGAGAGGCTTTGATGATCTTGTAGCCAAGATCCCCCATAATGGCAGAAAAATGCTCACCCATCCAATCGGCAACGCCGCCGCCAATGATACAGACGTCAAAGGGAGAGATCTCCATGATTGTATCAAGGGTGTGGCGAAGATTTTGGCGAAGGGTGTTCACAAATCGGACGTGGTCCCCCTCCCCTTTGGCATATTTGTCAAAGATGTGGGGGCCGTCAATTCCCATCGCATCTGCGTCCTTGTGAATGGCTCTGCCCGAAAGATACATTTCGGCACACCCACGTCTGCCGCAGGTGCAGAGTCTGCCGTCCTTCTCAAGACAAACGTGGCCAAAGCGACCAAAATCATTTTCCTTGTTGGAGACAATGTCACCGTCCGCAAAATAGCCGCCGCCAACACCCGAGCCGAGTGTAAGCATGCAAACGCGCGCATTCGCATAGTCCTTGCCTGCTCCGTAAGCCATTTCGCCAATCAGAGCTGCATGTGCATCGTTGATCGCTTTTGCGGGCAAACCGAATTTTTCCTGACAGAACGCTCCGAGATCAAAGCCGATCATGCCGGGCAGATTCTCGGTGGCATAGGTTATAGTAGAGGTTGTTGTATCAATATCGCCGGCAGATGCAATGGCAATTCCCTCTGCTTCATCCGATGCAAGGGATGCGATTGCACGCTCAAGCGCCAAAACGATCCCTTCTTTGCCTAGCGAGGCATTGGTTGGGAATTTTTCTACCTTGCCAAGTGACACACCTTTTTCATTTTTTCT
>JAFVRI010000112.1 GCA_017504335.1 Clostridia bacterium | reverse complement strand
GATTAAAACCTGCTTTATGGCAGACACCCCTTGGTTTTTTTGTTTTCCTACCCCGTAGCTCCCGCCGGTTTGTATATGGATCACCCTCTGTTTTCTTCCCTGTGTGAATCCTTCTACCGTAAAGGCTCCCTCCGGGAGGGAGGCTCAATGTTTCCTAAGACTCGACGTCCCGTTATAAAAAAGAAGAAATCCGTCGGTGGCGCAGCAGCCGTCCGACGGATTTCAACCTTAGAGAAAAAAGAATCACTTACATCCTACACAAAGACGAGGAGTCTATGTCCCCCAAGCCATATTTTGTAAGAAAGTTTTTGCGGAGCTTTTTTTAAAAAGCGACAAATCGCGTCCCCCGCGTCCTTCGCGTCCCTTGCGTCCCTCTGTGATTATCTTACAAGCTCCAGGACCTCTTTGAGTCTTGCCTGTTCCGCGTCGTCGGTGCCGACCATGGCGGAGGAGGCGACGATCTTGTCATAATACATTGCCATGGTTTCGTCGGTGGTGTCCACGCCAAGCTCTGCGAGGGTGGTGGGCATGCCTACCGATTTCATGCCCGCGCGGAAGCCGTCCACGCCCGCTCTGTCACCGTTATATGCCATCTGACAGATCAGACCGATGGCAACCATTTCCCCGTGAAGAGCACCGTGAACGGTTTCGGGGAAGAGGGTACGGGAGACCTCATAGACCTTGTGGGCAATGGCACACTGATTGGATCCACGCGCCAAGCCGCTGATCACACCGGTCAGCGCCATCACCATGTATACCGTGTCATATACCTTCTTGGTGTTCCGTCCCGCACGAATGTCAAGAGATACCTCGGGAAGATCCGCAAGAAGCTTTTCATACATAAACTCGCTCAGCGCAAAGGACGAGGCAAGTCCGATGTCCACCGTGTCCTCGGTCATGCCCTGAAGCCGCTGACGGATCTCCAGAAGCTTTGCCAGAGAATCGTATACACCTGCCACCAGCAGACGAAGGGGCTGACAGCAAAGGATCTCCATGTCCGCAAGGATCGCGTTGACCTCTACGGTGTGGTGCCTTGTGCCCATGGTCTGCCCTCTATCGTTGTAGGTCACACTCAAAGGCGTGTAGCAGGCGCAGGTGGCGCTGGAGGTGGGAACATTGATCACGGGTAAGCCCGCCATAGCGGCGCAGAGCTTTGCCGTGTCCATGATGTTTCCGCCGCCTACTCCGACCACCGCGTCACAAGCGGAAAAATCCGCGCTTGCCGTGATCGCGACACAGGCATCATAGTTGCAAAATTGAGGATAGGTGTAAAAAATTCCCTCCATTCCCTTCTCCGAAAGACTGCTCCGAAGATCCGCTTCGGTCAGAGAAAGAGCGGTTTTTCCACCGATCACAAAGGGCTTTTTGCAGCCCAGACGGGCAAGCTCCTCACCGAGACGGTGACGGGCTCCGTCCTCTTGAATATACCGTCCGCTTCCCAAACGGAAGGAGGACTCCACGACCTTCGATTTCGTTGCCATATTCGATCTCTCCCCCTGCTCAGATCTGCGAGGTGTACTTGAGCGCCAGCTCGGTAATACCCGCGTAATTGCCCTCGGCAATCATCTTCTTGTTGACAATACCCGTGGCGATGCCGATGCCGTGCGCTCCCGCATTCAAATAATCCTTCATGTTATGCTCGTTTACACCGCCCACTGCCAGGAATTTGATGTGGGAAAGGGGTGCCGTCAATACCTTCAAATAGGAAATCTCTACCTCGGAATTGGGGAACAGCTTCACGTAATCCGCGCCATAACGATGGGCGTTTGCCGCCTCGGTGGGAGTGAAGCATCCGGGCATGGATACCATGCCAAGCTCACGGGTGCGGCGAATGACGGGCTCATAGCAATCGGGAGAAATGATAAACTCCGCGCCTGCCTCTCTTGCCTTTTCAACCTGCTCCACGCTCATGACCGTTCCCGCTCCTACATGCACGCGACCCGCAAATGCCTCTGCCAGCATCTTGATGTTCTGCGCGGTCTGACTGTCGGGGGTCTTGCCGCTCTGGTCAAAGGTAACCTCTACCATGCGAATACCACCCTTTCCATTGCCGCTACCGTGTTCATCAGCTGATCGGGAGTCAATCCGCGAAGAATGACAATGATCTTGCCCGCCTCTGTGGCAGCCAAAACCTCTTCTCTTTTGATTTCACTCAATGCCTGTACACTCATTTTCTTTTCATTCCTTTCTCTCCCTTGACGGGAAATTCAATTTGTGTTATAATGAATTATTAAGATTTTCAATCATTTGGGGGATCTATGAACTATCTGCTGAAGAATATGCTTTCCGACGGAGCGTTGCTCTGTCCCATTTATCGGAAGGAAGCCAATCGCTTTCTCGACCGTTTGGACTTTCATCCCCATTATGAGCTGTATCTCTGCCGCGCGCCCATTCCGCAAAGCATGGTCATCGGCGGTGAGGAACGGACCGTTCTCTCTCCCTGTGCCATGATCCTGCCGCCCTTTACGGTGCATCATATCTCCCTTAAGGAGCCGAGAGCCTCCTTCGAGCGGTACGTCATTTATTTCGGAGAGGAGTTGCTTTCCCGCTTTGACCGACGGGTCCTTTGCCACAGCCTGACCGATTCCTCGGGGGGCATTCTGATCCCCCTGTCCGAAGCCGAAGCCGATCTGCTCACGGGAATGTCCTCGTTCCTTTACCGTGAAGAATCCACCGAGGAAGAGCGGGCATGTACCTTAGCACTTCTGCTGAACACCCTATCCCGTATGGGGGGTGAAAGGGAGACGGTCTCCTTTGCGCAAACGCCTACCGACGTACCGAAAATTTTGGAATACATCTACGAAAACGTGGCACTGGATCTCAATGCCGACCGACTTGCCGCCCTGTTCAATATCAGCCGCCCCAAGCTGGATCGGGATTTTCGACGATATGTGGGTCAGTCGGTCCATAAAACAGTGATGGATTGCCGCATCTCGCTTGCGCTCTCGCTTCTGCGGAACACCGATCTGTCCATTGGCGAGATCGCTTCCCGTTGCGGATTTGAAAGCGAATACTATTTTTATTCCTTCTTCAAGCGGCTGACGGGGCATACGCCCTCCGAATGGAGAAGCACCACCGATCTATCCGCAGATTGATTATAGCACGAAACAGGCTCCGCTTCAATGCAAAAATAAATCAACAGGTGACGAAAACCTAAGATTTTCGATCACCTGTTGATCTTTTTATTAGTCTTATTAGTCCTTATATCCGAGGGCTCTCAGATAATCCAAGCTCTTCTTCAGACAATCAAAGGGATCGTCGTCGTAGCTCTTGTCCTGCTCCACCAGCGCGTGCTTGGTTCCGACCTCCTCGGCAGCCACCAGGATCTTCTCCCAGTTCAGGTTGCCCACACCGATGGGAGCCATTCTCTGCTCCTTGCCAACGATGGCAAGATCCTTCAGGTGGATGCACTCCAGTCTGCCCTTCATCTTGTAGAGCCATTCCACGGGATCGCATCCGCCGAACTGTACCCAGTACATATCCAGGGTAAAGTTCAGAAGCTCGGGGGAGAAATCCTCCAGCATGTGATCGATCAGCCATCTTCCGTCCGCGCAACGGGCGAACTCATAGTGGTGATTGTGATAATAGAACTTCAAGCCATTCTCACGAATCCTCTTCATGGGCTCGGTGAAATTTGCCTTGAAGTCGGCATAAGCATCCTCATCGATCAAGCCGCCTTCTCTGCGGGGCATCGCGCCGATGCCGATGTTCTTACAGCCGATGGTGAGATGGTCGCGGCAGACCGCATCCACGTCCTCCAGGATCTTCTTGGTCGAGGTATGGGTCAGAGCGCAAACCAGACCGTTCTTCTTGAGCTGCTCGTCCATCCACGCGGGATCGTATTCACAAACACCCGAAAGCTGAACCGAACGGTAGCCCATGTCGGCTACTCTCTTCAGGGTCTCTGCAAGATCCTCGGGGGTCTGACAGGACTTGGTTACCGTGTAAAGCTGTGCACCAATAATCATGGAAATATCCTCCTTTTGATGGGTAATTTTTCATCTTTTCCATTGTAGCACACTTTTTTTGATTTTGCAAGATGTTTCCAAAAGAAAATTTTATGCCGCGTCGCATTGCAATCGATTTGCTTTCGTTCACGCGATCTCCCTCAGCCTTTACGTTAGAAGGATTCAAACAAGAAGAAAAACGGTAGGCGGTTGTTTCTCGGGGCGTCGAGGACGTCGCCCCCTATAAATGATAGTGGAAAGCCATTGCAATTTTTCTAAATAAACAATCGAATATGCGGTTGTTTCTCGGGGCGTCGAGGATGTCGCCCCCTACAAATGATAGTGGAAAGCCATTGCAATTTTTCTAAATAAACAATCGAATATGCGG
>JAFVRI010000111.1 GCA_017504335.1 Clostridia bacterium | reverse complement strand
GTTATAGCGCCAGGTTGTGGCCCTGGAGGCCGTGGGTTCGAATCCCATCACTCACCCCAGAAAAAGGAAAAAGGTCAGCAACGCTGACCTTTTTCTTTTTAAAATTGAAGAGTGATGGGATTCGAAGGCGGAGCGGAAGTGAATGACATGCCGGTGGCATGTCAGAGCCGCGAAGTGACCGAGCCTGCAGGCGAGAAAGGTCAGCGAATGCATTGTCGAAATTCACTTGTGTTTTTATGTTTTCCCTTGAAAACCGATAGGATTTGTGATATAATGAAAATGGTAGCGAAAAACACATGAAAATAGGAGACTTTGTATGCTTGATTTGTTTGAAAAAGGGGTCGGCTTTGCCAATACCTGGCTCAGTTATGCTTTGGTGATCCTGTTGGCGATCGCGGGCGTTTGGTTCACCCTTCGTCTGAAGGGCGTTCAGATCCGGTTGATCGGGGAGCAGTTCCGCTCGATCAAGGAAAAGCCCATGAACGGAAAGGGAATGTCCTCCTTCCAGGCATTGATGGTTTCGACCGCATCCCGTGTGGGTACGGGTAATATCATCGGTGTATCCTTGGCGCTATTTGTCGGTGGCTTTGGCGCTGTGTTCTGGATGTGGGTTATGGCGATCATCGGCGCTGCCAGTGCTTTTGTGGAAAGCACCCTGGCACAGATCTTTAAGAAGCGCGGTAAGAACGGCTGCTACGGCGGACCCGCGTACTACATCGAGGCGACTCTGCATTGCCGTCCTTTGGCGATCGCCTTTTCGGTCATTCTGATCCTGACCTATGGTTTTGGCTTCAATATGCTGGCATCCTATAACCTGCAAAAGACCTTTTCGTCCTACAGCTTTTACAATAAGCTGACGGTAGGGGAGTTCCCTTGGGCGGCACTTCTGATCGGTCTTGTGGTGGCGATCCTTGTGGGATATTGCCTGTTCGGCGGCGGTAGGAGAATCGCGCAGGTGACAGGTGTCATGGTTCCCGTGATGGGCGCGATCTATATTTTGGTTGCTCTCGTGATCGTGATCCTGAATATCGGCGCGCTTCCCTCGGTGTTCGGAAAGATCTTTTCCAATGCCTTCGATTTCAAGGCGATCTTCGGCGGCTTCAGCGGCTCCTGTATCATGTACGGAATCAAGCGTGGCGTGTTCTCCAATGAGGCGGGCGTGGGCTCTGCCCCCAATGCGTCCGCATCCGCGGAGGTGGCGCATCCCGTTAAGCAGGGACTTGTGCAGGTGCTTTCGGTATTCCTCGATACCCTCCTTGTATGCTCCGCTACGGCATTCATGTGCATGTGCTCGGGTGTGGATCCCGCTTCGGTAGCGGACGAGACGGCATACGTGCAAGCATCCCTCAGCGCAACCCTTGGCGACTTCGGACCGATCTTTTTAACGGTGGCAATGATCCTGTTTGCCTTTACCACCCTGCTTGGAAATCTGTATTACGTGGAGCAGTGCCTGGCACATATCTGTAAGGGAACCCCTTCTAAGAGTGTGCGCTATACAAGCTATGTGATTTCCTGTCTGGTGATCGTGCTGGGTGCGGTTCTTTCCTCCAGCTTGCTTTGGGGAATCGCCGATGTGACCATGGCGGGCATGGCGCTGATCAATATTCCCGTGATCCTGTTCCTCGGACGCTATGCGTTCCGCGCGCTGAAGGATTACGAGAAGCAGAGAAAAGAGGGAAAGGATCCCGTATTTTACGCACAAAGCATCGACCTGCCCTACGATACCGACTACTGGAAATAAGCTTCTTGAAATTTGCCGCGATTTTGCGTGATTTTTGCGCAGAATCGCGGTTTTTTTTGCAAAACACCTTGAAAAAAGCAAGGGTTTGCGGTATAATTGTATATTAGAGTATTATAATTATTTTTTGTAGAAAGTTATTTCCGAAAGGAGAAACACCGTGTATCTGAAATCACTGGAGCTTCAAGGCTTTAAGTCCTTTCCCGATAAGACCAAGCTGACCTTTGAGGGGGGAGCTACCGTTATCGTCGGACCGAACGGAAGCGGAAAATCCAACATTTCCGACGCCATGCGTTGGGTATTGGGCGAGGTGTCCTCTAAGAGCATCCGCGGCACCAAAATGGAGGATATTATTTTCGGAGGAGCGGACAGCCGCCGTCCCATGGGCTATGCGGAGGTGTCGGTTACCTTTGACAATTCCGGAATGCTTGGACGGTTGGATTGTCCCTATGACGAGGTGACGGTCACCCGTCGCTATTACCGTTCGGGAGAAAGTGAATATTATATCAATCGCCGTGCGGTTCGCCTGCGTGACATCTATGAGATGTTTATGAATACGGGTGTGGGACGTGACGGATATTCCATCATCGGTCAGGGTAAGATCGCCGAGATCATTTCCCGTAAGAGCGATGAGAGAAGAAGCATCTTTGAGGATGCTTCGGGTATCGCCAAGTATCGCCATAAGAAGAGCGAGACCGAGCGACGTCTGGCAGCCACCGAGGATAATATGACCCGTATCAACGACGTCTTTTTGGAGGTCTCCGCTCAGGTAGAGCCTCTTGCAAAGGAGTCGGAAAAGGCGAAAAAGGCGTTGGAACTGTTGGAGACCAAAAAGCGGGTGGATATCCAGCTTTGGCTCTATGATACCGAAAAGCTTCGTTCTGATCTGAATAAATGTGAGGAAAGCTTCCGCAATTCGGAATTTGACCTGCGTACCGCGGACGATTCGGTTCGCGCGCTGGAGGTGCAGAACGAAAAACTGTTTGAGATCTCCAAGTCCAATCAGACCGAATCGGAAAGCCTGCTCCGTGAGATCCGGATGCAGACCGAGATCAACCATACGCTGGATAGCGAATTCAGAATTACCGAGACCAACATTCAACATACAAGCGAGATGATCGCCGCCGCAGAGGGAGCGAAAGAGTCGGCAAACAAATCGGTTCTGTCCGAGGAGCATGCCGCCAAGGAGCGCGCCGAGCGAGTCGCTCTTCTGAAGCAGTCCCTGGAGGAAAGGGAGAACGAGCGGGAAGAGGCACAGACCCATCAGAGAGAAGCCGACGAGGAGGCTCGCCGACTGGACTTCGATTTGGATCATGCCCTGTCGGATATCCGCGCGTTGGAGTCCGAGCTGGCAAGCGTGGGCGCAAGAATCACCATGATCGAAAATACCCGCGATACCGATTCCGATAAAAACAACGCAGTTCTCCGTGAGATCGAGGGCTATGAGCATCGTTCCGAGGATATGAAGGCACAGTGTGCGTCGGTTCGTTCCACCGTGGAGGATTACGAGCGGGCAAGTGCCGAGACCGAGCAGGAGATCCGAGTATTGGGCGACGAGCTGGCAGAGCTGTACCGCCGCCGTCACGATGATAACGAGACCCTGACTGCGTTGCGTCTGCGCCGAGATTCCGCACAACAGAGAATTGATACCTTCAAAACCATGGAGCAGCAGTTTGAGGGCTATTCGGGCGCGGTTCGTTTTGTGATGAAAAAATATGCCGAGCGGGCGATTACCGATCGCTTCGGTGCCCCCTGCGGAAGAATCTACGGACCTCTTTCCACGGTTATCAACGTAGAGGATCGCTATATTACCGCCATTGAGACCGCCCTTGGTCCCAACCTTCAGCACATTGTGGTGGAGGATGAGAGCGTGGCAAAGGCTGCCATGTTCGCTCTGAAAAAGGCAGAGGCGGGCAGAGCGACCTTCTTCCCCTTGACCTCCATGCACGGACAGACCATGACCCCCGAAATGAAGGAGGCAATGGGCTATGAGGGATATATTGCCGTTGCCGACGAGTTGGTTGGCTCGGATAAGAAATTTTCCCAGATCCTTTCGGGACTTCTGGGCAGAACCTTGGTGTTTGATACCGTGGATCATGCTACGTCCATGGCGAAGAGCCTCGGCTACCGTGTGCGTGCCGTTACGCTGGACGGTCAGCAGATCAACGTAGGCGGTTCCTTTACGGGCGGTTCGGTTCGTCAGAACGGAAATATCCTCGGAAGAGCGGGAGAGATCAAGCGTCTGGAAGCCGATGTGGCAGAGATGGAAAAGAAGATCGCCAAATCCGCTTCCGAGCTGAAGGCTCTGGGTGAGGAGATCTCCGACAGGGAGGATGACAAGGATAGCGCAGAGCAAAAGCTCAGCCTCATTAAGGTCATGAGAGACTCCGAGCACGTAAAGCTGGAGCAGCTGGGAGCCAAGCTGGATGCCAACGAGGCGCTTATCGAAAAGCTCCGAGCCGATTACGGCGACCTGCTTCGCGCCCGCGAGCAATACGAGGAGGATCATAAGACTCTGTTGGCAAGACAGACGCAGTTGTCTACTCAGATCGCGGAAATCGGCGCGGCACGTGCCGATATGGACGTGCGGAGAAATGAGGCGCTGGACCGCAAGGCAGAAGCGGAGGCAAGGGTGACCGCGGTGATCATTGCCGTCAATGAGCTTCGCAAGGATATTGAAACCGAGGAACGGCTTTCCGAGGAATCCGATGAGCGCATGGACGCTTTCCTTGCCGCAAGGGACGAGCAGGAGCGACGGATCGGAGAGCTGAACCAAAAGATCGAAGAGTACCGAAGAGCGATGGAGGAAAATCGGGAAAGCTACCGCATCGGATGCGAAATGCTGGATGAACTGAACGAGAAGCGCTCCAAGGTCGAGGAGGGCAATGCCGAATTCCAGAAGAAGCTGGCAGACGTGAACTCCAAGATGAAGGAAAAGCTTCAGCAGAAGGAGCTGATCTTCAAGGAATATACCCGTTATGAAAACCGCCTTGCCAATCTTCGTGCCGAGCAGGATAAGCTTTCGTCCCGTCTGTGGGATGAGCATGAGCTGACCCGATCGGATGCTATGGCGTTGGGCTATCCCGCCTTAGATCCGTCTACCCGTGCCGAGGCGGCGGCAAAGCAGACCGAATGTCGCAACAAGCTCCGTGTGCTCGGAAACGTGGATCTGGATGCGGTGAATAAATACAAGGAAGTCAAGGCAAGATATGACTATATGGCGGGACAGATCAAGGATCTGGAGGCTGCCCGTGATGACCTGACGGGCATTATCCGTCAGCTGGAGGGCGAGATGGAGACCGCCTTCATTTCCTCCTTCAATCAGATCAACGAGAATTTCAATCGGGTATTCGGAGAGCTGTTCGGCGGCGGTACTGCCGAGATCACCCTGTCCGATCCCGAGAACGTGTTGGAGAGCGGCATTGAGATCAAGGCGGCACCTCCCGGTAAGATCATTAAGAATCTGGTGCAGCTTTCGGGTGGAGAGCAGGCATTCATCGCCATCGCACTCTTCTTTGCGATCCTGCAGGTGAACCCCACGCCTTTCTGTATTCTCGACGAGATCGAGGCGGCACTGGATGAGGTGAACGTAGCCCGATTCTCGGAGTACATCAAGCGGTACGCAAGCGGAACGCAGTTCATTCTGATCACGCACCGCAGAGGTACCATGGAGGCGGCAAACCGCCTGTACGGCGTGACCATGCCCGAGCGTGGAATTTCCAAGGTGCTTGAGCTGGATGTAAACGATATTTCTAAGAAAAAAGGAGATGACTGGGATGTCATTTTTGGATAAGCTGAAATCGGGTCTTTCCAAGACTAAGAATGCGATCTTCGGACAGATCGACGAGGTGCTGAAGGCATTTGTCAAGGTGGACGAGGATCTTTTGGATGAGTTGGAAGAGCTTCTCATTATGTCCGACGTGGGCGTGAACGCCACCGAGGAGATCATGGAGCAGCTTCGTGACGACGTCAAGGAGGGTCGCCTGAAGGAAAAGGATCAGGTGATCGATGCCCTGCGTCGGATCCTGGAAAATATGATCGGAGAGGGAGAGGAGCTGAACCTCTCCACCACTCCTTCGGTCGTTTTGGTGATTGGTGTGAACGGAGCGGGTAAGACCACCTCCATTGGCAAGATCTCCAACCGTCTGATCGCCAAGGGCAAAAAGGTGGTTGTTGCGGCGGCGGATACGTTCCGCGCGGCAGCCATTGACCAGTTGGCGGTGTGGTGTGAGCGCTCGGGCGCCGAGCTGGTTCGGCAGAACGAGGGAAGCGATCCCGCGGCGGTGGTATTCGATGCCATCAGCTATGCCAAGAGACGGCAGGCGGACGTACTGATCATCGACACGGCGGGACGACTGCACAACAAAAAGAATCTGATGAACGAACTGGCGAAGATCAACCGTGTCATCGAAAGAGAGCTGCCCGATGCCGCCAGAGAGAATCTGCTGGTTCTGGACGCGACCACTGGTCAGAATGCGATCCTGCAGGCGAAGGAATTTCGCAATGCCGCCGATATTACGGGTCTCGTCCTCAATAAACTGGACGGAACGGCTAAGGGCGGTATCGTGATCTCCATCAAGAAGGAGTTGGATATCCCCGTCAAGTTTGTGGGTGTCGGCGAGAAGATTGACGATATGCAGGAATTCAACAACGAGGAATTCGTCAAGGCTTTGTTTGACTAAGGGGGCGCGCAGGTTTGGAAGGGTTTTGATCAAACTTTTTCAAACGTTTGCGGAGTCCGGAGGCAGAGCCTCGGTCGCCATCCGCAGATGGCGAAATCCCCATGGGTGTTAAGCGCCCGAAAAGGTGAATGTTTCATTGCCGAGGCAATGAAACAGAGGAAAAAACACAAGTGGTTTTTTTTCTGATAAAACCGAATATGATGCAGATATAAGGGAGATGAACCATGAAAATTGTTTTGGCATCCCGAAACAAACACAAGATCGAGGAGTGGCAGGCCACCCTTCGGAAATACATCGACGGCGTAGAGATCCTTTCCTTGGACGAGGTCGGTATCTTTGGCGAGATCGAAGAGAACGGCGAGACCTTTGAGGATAATGCGCTGATCAAAGCAATGGCGGCAGCCAAGAGCGGATACTTGAGCATTGGCGAGGATTCAGGTCTTTCGGTGAACGCCCTCGGCGGTGAACCGGGTGTGTATTCTGCCCGCTATGCGGGAGAGCACGGGAATGACCGTGCCAACAATGAGCTTCTGCTTTCCAAGCTGAAGGATGAGAGCGATCGCTCGGCAAAATTCGTCTGTACCATCGCCTTGGTGGATCCCGCAAACACAGAGAGGTATTGCTTCTTCCGCGGAGAAACCGAAGGGACGATCATCGATGAATACCGTGGAGACGGCGGATTCGGCTACGATCCCATCTTTTACTATGAGCCCCTCGGAAAGACCTTTGCGGAGCTGAGCGGAGCTGAAAAAAATGCCGTTTCCCACCGAGGAAAAGCCATTGAGCTTTTCGCCAAGGAACTGGCAAAAATTAAAACGACTGAATAAAAGAAAAGAGAGAAATCCTATGATTACATCAAAGCAGCGCGCGTATTTGCGCGGACTTGCCAATGGCATTCCCACCATCATGCAGATCGGAAAGGGCGGCATCGGAGAGAATCTGATCAAGACCGTGTCCGACGCATTGGAGGCAAGAGAGCTGATCAAGCTGGGTGTACTGGAAAACAGCATGGAGACCCCCAGAGAGGTGGCGGATGCGCTGTCCGAGGCCACCGACGCAGAGGTGGTCGGCGTCATCGGCAGAAAGATCATTCTCTATCGTGAATCGGTCAACCACAAAAAGATCGAGTTATGACGGGCATGAACGGAATGGATATGCTCCGCGTGGGAATTTACGGCGGAACCTTTGCGCCCATCCACAACGGACACGTGGCGGCGGCAAAGGCATTTATGGAGCAGATGAAGCTGGACTACCTCTTCATCATTCCCACCTACCTGCCTCCCCACAAGCAGATCGACCGCTCGGACGATCCCCTTTACCGCTTGAAAATGTGCGAGCTTGCCTTTGAGGGGGTGGACGGTGTGGTGATCTCCGACGTAGAGATCCGCAGAGGCGGAAAAAGCTATACCTACGATACCTTAAAAGAGTTGCAGAGAGAGAACACAAGGCTGTTTCTTATGTGTGGAACCGATATGGTTCTGACCTTCGATCAGTGGTATCGGTTTGAGGATATTTTCAAAATGTGCTATCCCGTGTATGTGCGACGGGAAAACGATCCCGTGCTTGGCAATCGGGTGGTAGAGAAGATCACGGAATACTACCAAAAATACGGTGTGATGTTCCGTCGGATCGTCACCGATCCCATTCCGATCTCCTCCACCGAGATCCGAAGCGCGGTCAAGACAGGCAAGGACATATCCGCAATGGTTCCCGAAGGCGTGGCACGGTTCATTGAGGAAAACCGCCTGTATCGGGAAGAGGAGGACGCATGATCACCGAAGAAATGCTCCGTGAGCTGAGAGAGAGCCTTTCCGAAAAAATGTCGGAAAAGCGTTATCGCCACACGGTGGAGGTGGAGCGCATGGTGGCGCGCCTCGGTGCGCTGTATGCCCCTGACAAGATCCCCATGCTGCGGGGCGCGGCACTGCTGCACGATATTACCAAGGAGTATAAAAAAGATTACCAGCTCATGCTTTGCGCACGTTACGCTTTGACGGTGACGAAGGAGGATTTGTTTGCTCCAAAAACCTTTCACGCAAGAACGGCGGCGGCAATGATCCCCGAGGATTATCCCGCCTTTGCCGATGAGGAGCTGATCTCCTGTGTGCGCTATCATACCACGGGGCGCAGAGGAATGACCCTTTGCGAGCAGCTGGTATATCTGGCGGATTACATTGATCTTTCCCGTACCTTCGAGGATTGTGTGCGATTGCGAAATTTCTTTTTCGAGCCCCATCCCGAGGAAATGGAAGAGAAGGCGCGACTGGCACACCTGAGAGATACTCTCATTCTCTCCTTTGATATGACCATGAAGGGACTTTTAGAGGAAGGAACGCCTATCAGCCCCGATAGCTTCGAGGCGAGAAACGAGCTGATCACCCAAAAGCTTTCCGAAGAAATCTGACAACGCTCGGTCGATACATATTGGATTTTTCATATGAATCCATATGAATTCGACCGAAGGAGCGTTGGAATGAAACCCTTCAACAATCGCAAACTCAATCAAACAAAACAGATAGCTTCCTCTCTTGTCTGGATTCTCGGAATTGCTTTGCTGACGGCACTTTTGTGCGCGATGAGCTTATCGGGAGAAAGGGTAGCGGGGGAAGAAGCGGTGGATGCGGACCATGCCCTCGAGGGCTGCTTCCGTGTACTGGTGGCGGCAAAGGACCGAACCTCGGGACTTTGCGACGTCATGATGCTTCTGTCCTTGGACCGTGACCAAAATACCCTGTCTGTACTGCAGATTCCCAGAGACACCTATGCCCGATTGGGAGAAGGCTCCTATCGGAAGATCAATGGAGCTCCTGCCGCATTGGGCGGAATGCCCGCCTTTCGGCAAGCCATGGAACAGACGCTTGGTATCTCCATCGATCGGTATGTTCGTCTCTCGCCCGATGCCTTTCGCAAGGGGGTGGATGCCTTAGGAGGGGTAGAGCTGACCTTGGATGAGCCTATGGATTACGAGGATCCCATACAAGGGCTTTCCATTCACTTAAAGAAAGGAACACAGCTTCTTGACGGGAAAGAAGCGGAATGGTTTGTCCGTTATCGGGCGGATTACGTGCGTGGAGACCTTGGACGGCTGGATGCGCAAAAGCAATTCCTTGCCGCCTTTGTCAGGAAGGCGCTGGCGCTTCGCTCTCCCATGGGGCTGGCTCGTCTTGCCGCCGCAATATTAGAGGATGTGGATACCGATCTCGGTGCTTCCGATTTGTTTATGCTGTCCGAGGCGACAATGGAGCTGTCCTCGGAGAAGATCCTGTTTGTGACCGCGCCCGGTGAAGATGCCGTGGGTAAGAATGGCGGCTCGTATTATGTTCTGTCCGCCAAAGGAATGGAAGCGTTGCTTTCGGATCATTTCGGCAAGGAACAGGAAGGCTTTGATCCGCAAAAATCGTTTTTGAATGCCAACAGCGAAGCCTTCAGGCGGATCTATGAATCGAAGATCTCCTATCGGATCTATACCTCGAGGGAGATCGGAGAGAGCGGAATATCCATCCCAAGAACATGAAAAGAAGACGCAAAGCCTATTGACAAAATGAAGGTTTTGCATTACAATAATAGGGTATGTATAAGAAAGGCTGGTGTATGGAATGGATCAGAACCAAAACGTAACGGAGGCGCTTCCGTCTCTGGAAAATGCATCGCCCCGTGAGCTGGCAGAGGCCATCGCCGAGGTGCTGGATTCCAAAAAGGGAAGAGACATTAAGGTGCTTTGCGTCGAAGGAAAGACCGAGATCGCCGACTACTTTGTGCTTTGCACGGGTAATACGGGTACGCAGATCAAGGCGCTGGCGGACGAGACCGAATATCGGATCGGCTTGCGCGGGGTGAACCCCTATCAGGTGGAGGGACGTGACAACAACACGTGGTTGCTCGTGGATTACAGCAACGTGATTGTTCACATCTTCAACCGCGAGGCGAGAGAATTTTATAACTTAGACAAGCTTTACGGAGATTGATCTCCCGAAAAATACAAGAAAGAAGAATTGACATGAAATACGATTACACATCCATTGAAAAAAAGTGGCAAAGGGTCTGGGAGGAAAAAAAGGCATTTGAGGCGAAAGATCATTCCGATAAGCCCAAATTCTTTGGCCTTGTAGAATTCCCCTATCCCAGCGGATCGGGTATGCACGTGGGACACATCAAGGCATATTCGGGATTGGAGATCGTCAGCCGTAAGAGAAGAATGCAGGGCTACAATGTTCTGTTTCCCATTGGCTTCGACGCATTCGGACTTCCCACCGAAAACTCTGCCATCAAGTTTAATACCCACCCCAGAATCCTGACCGATGCCAACATCGAAAAGTTCACGGGTCAGCTCAAAAAGGTCGGCTTCTCCTTCGACTGGACGAGAACCATCGATACCACCGATGAGAACTACTATAAGTGGACCCAACATATTTTCTTGGAGCTGTTCAAGAACGGGCTTGCCTTCCGTGATACGGCACTGGTTAACTACTGCCCTCACTGTAAGGTGGTTCTTTCCAATGAGGACTCCCAGGGCGGTAAGTGCGACATCTGCCACAACGATATCGTGCAGAAATCCAAGGATGTTTGGTACCTCCGTATCACCAAGTACGCAGATCGCCTGCTTTCGGGCTTGGAGGATGTAGACTATCTTCCTCAGGTTAAGCAGCAACAGGTCAACTGGATCGGAAAATCCACGGGTGCGTTCGTCAACTTCCGTGTGGACGGAACCGACGAGACCCTGCGGATCTATACCACCCGTCCTGATACCCTCTTCGGTGTGACCTTTATGGTCATCGCTCCCGAGCATCCCATGCTCACCCGTTACCGTGATAAAATCACGAATATGGATGCCATTGAGGCGTATCGAGAGGAGTGCGCAAAGAAGACCGAATTCCAGAGAACCCAGCTTAATAAGGATAAGACCGGTGTGAAGATCGAGGGCATTGCGGGTATTAACCCCCTGAACGGCAAGAAGATCCCGATCTATGCTGCCGATTACGTGATGATGGGCTACGGTACGGACGCCATTATGGCTGTGCCCGCACACGATGAGCGTGACTATGAGTTTGCCAAGAAGTTCGGCATCGACATCGTGGAGGTCATTAAGGGCGGAGACATTGAGACTGCCGCCTATACCGGTGACGGTGAGATGGTCAACTCCGACTTCCTCAACGGCTTTACCAATAAGAAGGACTCTATCAAGCGGATGATCGAATACTTAGAGGAGAAGGGCATCGGTGAAGAGGGCGTTCAGTTCAAGATGAAGGACTGGGCATTCAACCGCCAGAGATACTGGGGTGAGCCCATCCCGATCGTGCACTGTCCTCACTGCGGAATGGTTCCCGTTCCCGAGGAGGAGCTGCCGCTCCGTCTGCCTCCCGTGAAGGAGTTTGCGCCCGGAGAGGGCGGAGAGAGCCCCTTGGCAAGAATCGAGGAGTTCGTCAACTGCAAGTGTCCCGTCTGTGGCAAGGATGCCAAGCGTGAGACCGATACTATGCCCCAGTGGGCAGGCTCTTCCTGGTATTTCCTGCGCTACGTGGATCCTAAGAACGATAAGTGCCTGGCAGATCCCGAAAAGCTGAAATACTGGATGCCCGTTGACTGGTACAACGGCGGTATGGAGCACGTGACCCGTCACATGATCTATTCCCGCTTCTGGCATAAGTTCCTTTACGATATGGGCGAGGTCAATACCGAGGAGCCTTACGCAAAAAGAACCGCACAAGGTCTGATCCTCGGACCCGATGGCGAAAAAATGTCCAAGTCCCGCGGAAACGTGGTGGACCCCAACGAGGTGGTCGATCAGTACGGTGCCGACGTGCTTCGTGTATACATTCTGTTTATGGGCGATTACGGTGCTGCCGCTCCTTGGTCGGATAGCAGCGTGAAGGGATGCAAGAGATTCCTTGAGCGCATTGCAGACCTGCCCGAAATGGTAAAGGGCGAGGGCATTTCCTCCGATAAGATGGAGCGTCTCTTCCATAAGACCGTTAAGAAGGTGACGAATGACATCGAGGATATGAAGTTCAACACCGCTATCGCGGCAATGATGACTCTCGTGAATGAGATTCATGACTTCGGTTCCTTGACCCGTGACGAGCTGTCGATCCTGACCCGTCTGCTTTGCCCCTTCGCTCCTCACCTCTGCGAGGAGATCTGGGAGGACCTTGGCATGAAGGAGCTTTGCTCTTTGTCCGCATGGCCCGAGTATGACGAGGCAAAGACCGTGGACAATACGGTGGAGATCGCCGTACAGATCAACGGAAAGGTTCGCTCTACCATTCAGATCCCCATGAACTGTCCCAAGGACGATGCCATCGCTCTGGCAAAGGCAGACGAAACGGTGCAGGCGGCTCTGGAAGGAAAGACCATCGTCAAGGAGATCGCCGTTCCCAACAAGATCGTCAACATCGTTGTGCGGTAAGGACGCGGAGGATGCGGAGGATGCGGGTCGCTTTTGAAAAAGCTCCGCAAAACTTTTCATACAAAATTATGGATTAACCCTTCTACATTGTTCTCGTCATGATTTTTGTAAAACGATATTGTTTTTTCTCTGAGGTTGAAAACCGTCGGACCCTACGTCCCGACGGTTTTCTTCTTTTTTATAACGGAGCGTAGGAAATCTCAAAGCCTTCACCCACTGGGGAAGGCTTTTTGTTTCTTACGTCCTCGATGCCCCGAGAAAGAAAGGGATTATTCTGCCGTTAAAAAAAGAAATCCGTGGTGGCGCAGCAGCCGTCCACGGATTTCTACCTTAGAGAAAAAACAATCGCCTATCCCTTACACAAAAACGAGAAACGTGCATAAGGAACCAAGAAATCATTTGTATGAAAAGTTTTGCGGAGCTTTTTCAAAAGCGACCGCGTCCCCCGCGTCCTTCGCATCTCCTACACACAAATCAGATTCAGATCCCAAGCGGGGACGTAAGGGTAGCGGCGGAGATAGAGGCGGTAGGAGGGATCGATTTGGTGGATCTGCAAGGGAAGGGCGAAGATGTCCTCGCTTCGGTGGTAGGCGGAGACAAGGAGACGGGGATGGTGGGCTTGAATGGTTGCCCGAGAGCCGATCAGGGCTTCCTTTTCCGCTCCCTCCACGTCGTATTTGATATAGTCCACCGAGGCGCCCTGCAAGACCGAATCCAGGGGCAGTGCAGGAACGTCGATCTGCTTTCCCTTGGCAAATGCCCCCGCATTTCGGTTGCCCGAATCGGCAAAGGACAGGGTGGCTTTCTCAGCCCATGCAGCGGCATGGATCGCCTCTACCCGTGGCATACCCAAGCTGGCGGCAAAGTCCGATAGCTTGCGGAAATTGCGGCGGTCGGGCTCCATGGCGGCAACGTAGGAAAGTTTTGGCGCATAGGTCATCAGTTCTCGGATTGTATCTCCGTTGTATGCTCCAAGATCGGCGGCACGCTCGATGGAGACCGCCCTGAGAAGGGAGCGATAGACCTCATCCTTGGAGGAGACCGCGTTCCTCAGATGGGCGATTGTTCCGTCCAGCTTGTAGGCAATTACCTCTCGGTAAATGCGGCGGGATTCCTCGTCGGCAAGCAAGGCTTCTGCCGTTTCAATTTCTTTTTGATGCGTGCGAAAAAAATCGCTTGTGAAAAGATATTCGCCGCAGACGGGAACGTCGGGGGCATACAGCTCGATCTCCCCGTCCACTCGGTCAAAGAGAGAAAGCACCTCGGGTAGAGAAGAGCCGAAGGAGAGGAGGACAATCAGATTCTCCTTGCCGTATTTTTCTTTGACCTGAGAATAGGAAAGCACGGTCTTTCCGTGAAAGCTGTGCCCGCGAACAAATCCGTCGCTGGCAAAAAAATCAGCCACGGGGATCCCATATTTTTGGCAGACT